>JACQRW010000018.1 GCA_016206285.1 Candidatus Sungiibacteriota bacterium | reverse complement strand
GTTATATTGGTGACGGCCATTGGTGCCGGACTGGCCGGTTTGTTTTTGCTTCAATGCGAAGATGACTGGTGTTTTATGTTTGAGTGGCAAAAAATACGCGCGGCGGACAGTTTTGAGCGCTGTGCCAATCTTGGATTTCCAATTGCAGAGTCATATCCGCGCCAGTGCCGCGCCGGCGGGAAAATGTTTATTGAAAAAATACCGCCAATTGAAGCAACCAGGCCTGCGGGGCATGATCTTATCCGCGTAGCAGTACCTCTTCCGGATGCCGTAGTGAAGAGTCCTCTTGTGGTGAAAGGAGAAGCGCGGGGGACCTGGTATTTTGAAGCATCATTTCCGGTACGCCTGCTTGATGCTCATGGCAAAGAACTTGGGGTTATTCCCGCCCAAGCGAAAAGCGAATGGATGACCACGGAATTTGTTCCGTTTGAGGCGGTTTTAATTTTTGCTTTGCCAACTACAAAAACAGGAACGTTGGTGCTGGAGAAAGATAATCCGTCCGGGCTTCCGGAACACGCGGATTCCATTTCTGTACCCGTGCGTTTTTGAAGTTTCTTTAACTGCAGGGATTGGATCCCTGTAATAAATGAAACGAAACATCCAATTCCATGATTACGTTGTTTACGACCTGCTCGGGCATGTTCCGGATATTTCTTCGCGCCCGATGTTCAGCGGATACGGAATTTACAAACATGGAAAAATATTTGGCATCATAGTCGCCGACGAGCTGTACTTCAAAGCCAACACCGCAACTGAACATTACTTCAAAGAACAAGGGAGCCACCCTTTCACCTACACCAAGAAAGATCATAAAACCCATACTATGAACTATTGGCTGGTTCCCGAAGAAATTATGGAAGACCGCGAGAAGTTAGCGGAATGGATAGCAATGGCTATTGTTCCCGGTTGGTGACAAAATCAATTCCTGCACGAATGGTTTCCTTTGCTTTTGTATTTTTCAGGTGTGCGGTGCGCCGGTCGAATATCTCTTTTGATCGGTTTCCGAATTCCAACGCGATTTTTTTCGCGTGGTCAATGCTCCCATACGTTGCCATGAGACGGAGCACATAGTCTTTGTCTCGTTTTGTCTTGCGCGCCCTCGGTTTCAGATAGATGTCTTGTATGTGTCTTCTTTCTTTTTGATTGCAGTGCGCCAGCAGGTGAGACAGTATCAGTGTCCGCTTTCCTTCCAAAATGTCGCCGCCCGTCTCTTTGCCCTGCTTTTCGCTTGGCGTGGAGATATTCATGCAATCGTCCCATATTTGGAATGCATAGCCGAACGGAGTGCCCCAGTCTTCGATCTGCCGTATTTCGCGATCCGTGGCGCCGGCCAGGATGGCTCCCAGTTGCAAAGGCCCGATAACGGTATAAAATGCAGTTTTCCTTTTCACCATATCCAGATATTCGTCCTGCGAGACGAAAACTTTCTTCTCTCTGATCCACTGCAGTTCAAGATACTGTCCTTCGGTGGCGGTCAGGAGAACCTCGCTCATTTTGTTAAAAATCTTCCATCCGATTTCGTTATGTAAGAGTCGCGCGTTCTCTCCGAGCATCTTCCACATGATGATATGAAGCGCGTCTCCGGCGTTGATGGCAAGCTCGTCTCCGTGAAGCCGGTTAAGAGTGGGTTTGTGGCGCCGTTGTTCAGAATGGTCCTCGATGTCGTCATGGATCAGCAGCCAGTCTTCGGAAGTCTGCATGGCGGCTGCGGTTAAAGCGGCTTTCCGCGGATCTCCGCCAAACAACTGCGTACCCAAAACGACCAAGCCGGGCCGGAAATACTTTCCTTGCCTGCCGGGGTACTCTCGTACCATGTCATAATGGCCCGGCGGTACTTTATCCGGAAGATAGTTTTGAATAACCCGCCATACTGGTGTTTTCAATTTGTCGAGTTCGCGTATAAAGTCTATCTTCGCCATATCGCGTTAGCGGAAAAAGCGAATAAGCTTATCTATTGCTGCGGGCGTATTTTGCAACTTTTCCGGAAGCGATCATGCCGAGGTAGATGAATGTCGCGACTTCGGCAATAAGTATGACAATAACGAAAACTGATGAGCTCATGTCGCCCCGGATCAGCATTGCCGATAAGTCTCCGACTTCCCGAATAATGGCGACAAACCATGCGAATTGCATGACACGCACGTTTTTATAAAATAGGGCAAAAAGAAGTACGAGCGCCGCGCCAAGCTGGCGTGCCGAGATCATGAATGCGAGCTGATCTACGGCCGGGCCGCTTCCGATCCCTGGAATGAATCCGGAAAGATCGGTGAAAAACTTGAACAACCCGAATGCGTTAATCGCCAGAAGAAAACAACTGAATACCACGATTGCAAGGGGGAATCGCGCGACTGTCGGCACGACTGTATGAAAGCGCCCATGCGTCGGGTTTCCCGGAGCCTGCGCAGAAGAAGATGATGTTTCCATAAAAATTAAGTTAGTTATGAATAAATATAGCGAGAATCGACAATTCTCAAAAGCTCTTCTTTATTATTTTAGGTCTATGCCGTTTTTCGGTCAATACCTTATGTTTAAATCCTCTTTTGATAAAAAAGATTGACATGTTGCCATGCAATCGGGTATTATCATGATGGGGTTCCAACAGAATATCGCAAAAGCTGGCGTAAGGCTTTTTTTTGGAGCAGAGAGGGTACATGGGACAGTTGCATTTGGTCTCGATCGTTCGATATCATATGTAACCGCCTCATAGGGCGGTTTTCCTTACACTGGCTTATAGGGTGCAGACGCGTTTTTTCTTATTCCTATTGGAAAGATACCGCCTATCTGCATGCGTAGCCGGTTTTTTTATTTTTTGTATTACACTCAAGACCATGATTCTTCTAAAGAAGGCATATGCGTTTCTCTGGCTTAGCGCCGGGTTGGTCATTACATTCTGGCTCAATACAGTGTCACACCCGATTTTCTCGTTTTTTGAAGCCAATCCCGAGGGACATCTTCTGGTGATTTTCTATACGATTGCTCTCATCTGTGTTCTGAGCTTTGTTATTTTTATTCTCTCAAGCGGCACGCCCCTTCCTTCATTTGTGGTTGCGATCCTGTTTGGTATTGTCGGAAGAGACTTGTTTGCTCCGGTAGTGGACCACCGCGTAGCTCTGGGCGCGATCGTGGGTTTTGGCGCGACACTTATCCTTTTTGGTGGAGGACTGGAAACACCATGGGAAAATTTCAAAAAGCTCCTATGGAAGATACTCTCTCTTTCTTTTGCCGGTCTTTTTATTACCGCTTTGCTATTTTCAGTTATTGTAGCAATGCTGGCGCGTTTTTTCGGAATGGAAGTATCGGTTACTGCCGCGGTACTGCTGGGGGCGGTACTTGCATCCACGGATCCGGCAGCCATAATTCCGGTGCTGAAAACGCTCCGGTTCCATAACCGCGATACCAAAGACATCGTCGTCTCCGAGAGCGCTATGACCGACGTGACAGGTACGCTGCTCACCGTTGTGTTCCTGTCACTGATCGGAGCGGGCGTTACCTTTGCGACGGTCGGCAACGCATATGGATTTCTCTTGTCAGCCGATACCATAAGGATTCTGGTCAGGCAGATATCTTACGGCGTGGTTCTGGGTACCGCCGGTTATGTTATGCTCCAATTGCTTTCGCGCATGATACAAAAAAGGGGAGAAGAGTTTGAAACCGATGCCGCCTATTTTTTGTTCGTGCCGATCATTATATTTACGATTGCGCTGGCATTTGGCGGGTCAGGATATCTTGCCGCATTTGTCGCCGGCCTCCTTTTTGTTCTTTCGGAAAACATGCACGTTACGGCAAAGTTTTTCAATCAGATGATTGACGGTTTTTTCAAGCCAGCTATCTTTCTCCTGCTGGGCGCACTTGTGGATCCTTCGTCGCTTGTTACGTATGCAGGTCTTGGCATTGCCGCATCGCTCGTCTTTATGTTCGTGATCCGCCCGCTTGCCGTGTTTCTTACGCTTGGCCCATTCTCTTTTTTTGGAAATAACCGATTTACGGTTCGCGAGCTTCTGTTCGTTTCTTTTGTGCGTGAGACAGGAGCGATTCCCGCGGTTCTGCTCGTGACCATAGTCGGTCTTGGTATGCCCGATTTGAACGGCCTTCTTCCCATCGGTCTGTGGGCGATTCTCTCGACGCTTGTTTTACAACCAGCTCTCACTCCCGCCGTAGCCAGATTCCTTGGTGTTGCAAGTATCATACCTCATAGAGAAAGACCGGAACGCAAGACAACCGGTATTTTGCAGCCCCCTCTTTTTTCCGGTTTCTAAAGAAATGCTCGGCAGGAAATACACGGTGGATAACTTCATATGGCAATAAAAACACGAAGGTGTATACTTGAAACACCGGGTTCTTAACCATAATCATACAGAGCTATGACTCACTTCCAGAAGGTCTCGTTGTTTCTGCTCCGCGTTTCTTTAGGTTGGATGATGTTTTATGCCGGCATCACCAAGGTTCTTGATCCCGACTGGTCTGCAGCCGGATACTTGCGGGGAGCAAAAATGTTTCCAAGTTTTTATCAAGGGCTTCTCGCCCCGCAGATTTTGCCGATCGTAAATTTTGCCAATGAATGGGGATTGACGCTTCTTGGCATCTCGCTGATCTTTGGCATCTTTGTCCGGTTGAGTTCTATTCTGGGGATTGTCCTCATGATGCTTTACTACCTGCCAACCCTTGATTTTCCGTATCCCAATCCGCATGCATATCTGGTAGACGAGCATATCATTTATATATTCGTACTGGCGCTGTTTGCGAGCATGCGTGCCGGGCGCATGTGGGGGCTAGAAAATTGGTGCTCAACCCTGCCGATTTGTTCAAAATTTCCGCGCATACGAAATTGGCTTGGATAAAAATAGTTACGTGTGTTAATATAGAAATACTATGAATACAAAATATATTGAGTGGGTGTTGCGTATTTCCGTTGCCGGTGAGTTTATCGGTCATGGCGTTTTTGCCCTACAGGGCAAAAAGGACTGGGTGGGGTGGTTTGCGCAATTCGGCGTAGCTGATCCGGCAACTGCCACGCAGTTGCTTTTTCTTTTGGGAGCTATGGATATTGCGCTGGGGATTCTGGTATTGGTCAAGCCAATGCGCATTGCGCTTCTCTGGATGGTATTCTGGGGTTTTTGGACCGCACTCTTACGTCCGATCGTTGGTTTGCCGGTGTGGGACTTTGTCGAACGCTGGGCCAACTGGGGAGCTCCTCTGGCGCTGCTTCTTGTAGTTGGCTGGCCCCGCACCGCAAAAGAGTGGTTCAAACGATGAAGCCGGTGTAGACAATACATTTTGCCCGTGTCATACTGGATAATATATGGCAATTTGACCGGAATCGTATGAGAAAATTATTTTTAAATAGTGAAAAATATATGAAAAAAGGTATCATAATCATGGCAAGTTTTTTCATTCTTTTCTTGTTTGGAACAAGCGTTTCCGCGCAGATGATGGGGAACGGCTCTATTGTAGATGACCACACGAAACAGGAAGAAGCGGAAGGAAGAGAGATCTGGACAAAACTGCAGGCAAAACAAACGGACTGCACTGCTCTTGTTGACGGCGATTTTGAAGCGCTCGGCGAGTACTTTATGGGTACGATGATGGGCGATGCGCATGCGGCGATGAACGAAATGATCACGCGGGTGCACGGAGAGGAAGGCGAGGAGCAGATGCATGCGGTTTTGGGCAAGCGGCTTTCTGGCTGCGACACGTCTGCTGCGTTTCCGGCAGGCACGGTAGGCTGGATGCCTATGATGCAAATGATGTTTCCGCTTCGCCAGGGCTTTGGGGGGCAAGGGGGAGGGTGGATGTCTCCGTACGGCTTGAACCCAATGGGAAATAATACTATGATGGATTATGGTTTTGGTTATGGTATTTTCAGCCTGCTTTTTATGCTGATGTGGTGGGCTTTGATCCTTATTGGTATTGTTGCGCTTATAAAGTGGCTGGCAAATCAATTGAAAAGCGCTGGCCGAGTCCGAAAACAATAAACCCCGTTAGAGAGAACTTATTTTTCTCATGGGGAGAACTTGCACGAGGGGTATTCTCTAACAGGGCAAACTTTTTCCATTGTATTATGGCTTACCGAAAACCGCTTACGCACGAACAGCTGCTTCAGCTTCAGCTTGAAATTGCGCCGCTCACGCGCGGGTTTGATCTGATTGCCGATCATGTCGTGATTACCGATGTGAATGGGAATATTCTCTATGCCAATGAGGGTGCCATGCGCCATACCGGATTTTCCAAAGATGAAATGATCGGCAAAAACCCGGGGGATCTGTGGGGCGGGCATATGGACCCGAAATTTTACGAAGATATGTGGCATATGCTTACCGTACTCAAGATGCCTTTTCGCGGTGAGGTAAAAAATCATGACAAGGAAGGATCGGAATATTGGCAGGAGCTGCGAATTTTTCCGGTGTTTGACCAACATAATGAGGTGCGTTTTTTGATCGGCATAGAACCCGACATTACCTGGCGAAAAACCGACGAAGAGCACCAGCGCCAGTATCGAGAAGAGCTTGAAAAACTCAATCAATACCTAAGCGAGAAAAAAATGACTCTTGCGGAACTTGCCGAAGGGCTGGAAAAGCACATATGAAGCAAGCACCGGAACAAAATAAGGGCGATCTTTACGGAGAAGAATCGGATGGTGTTCCTCATTATTACGGCGATACTGTCCGCATGCTTTTTATCATTGCGGGGATTGCAATTTTGCTTACGCTCCCGATCTTAAAGATGGAAGTGCCGGTATCGATTCCGCTTTCGCTTCTCTTCGTGCTGGTGGTTGATATTGCGGCGGGTCTGACCGGCCCGCGCCACCGTTCGGTCATGATGGCAAATGCCGCTATTGCCTTATGCGGCGTGGTCATATTCGAGTACGCCGCAGCAAATCTCTCCGAGCTCTGGACAGCTTTTTTCTGGGCCAACCAGTTTCTCGCGGTTATATTTTTTATCGCGCTTTACTATAGCGCAAAATCTCTCCGCTGGATGCTGCTATAAATCTATACCTATCATAATTGATAAAAAATCAGGAACAGCTTGGAGCCGTTCCTGAAGTTGAATTTATTATTGCCTCATACGAGAAAGAATATTTTCGATGTTTTGCATGGCGTCACGAACACCTGCCCATCCCTCCTCGTGTCTGATTTCGGGAAGCGCCAATGCCACGTGGACTTGATTGCCGAGTTCCGGGTCTATTGCTTCTATGATGGCAACAAAAGATTCTATATCGGCATGGGAACCGGTAAAGTACGATGGCTGGCCATGCCGGAGCCACAGACGCGCCAGTTGTTTCTGTATATTAGGAACATTGTTTTTGTTCAGGCGGATAACCAGTTCTATAAGCACTTCGTGCGTTACAATTTTACTGAAACGCTCTCCTGCGGTTTCCCAGATGCCGAGCAAAAATCGTAACTGGCTGATAAACAGGTCGTCCGAATAAGGATATGTTGGTTCTTCATGCTCGTCCGCATCGGTCGTTGGAAACAAGTCACCTTCCGAATCGCTGTCTTCCGCCTCGTCCGGTCCTTCGGGTGCGGATTGCGTGTTGAAAAGCATCAGTTCCATAACCCACTTTTCGTATCCGACTCTGGCGTCTTCCCACTCTTCCCGCGGACTGCTTGTCCCGCTCATTTCATCCTGAATGATTTTACGCATTTGCTGATCTGCCAGCACTTTCCAGTGTTCGGGAATGTCGCGCTCTCTCAGGAGCCATCCAAACGGGTTATATCCGGACTCATCGTCAATAGCATGGTTTATTCCCGGGGGCGGACCGTAGGGAACATCATCTCTCAGCGAAAATCTGTCGAAAAGACGACATGCATGGGCGTCAGTTTCTTCCAGAGCCGCAAGCAGTTTGATTATGGCATGGTTGTATTTGTCGAGCAGGTTGTCTCTTTCGGGTATGGATTCATCCGCATTGCACAGTGCGTCAATAACCAGACATACGATATCCGCGCTGAAATGGATAACGTACAACGGAAACTCGTCAAAATCAAATTCGCGCATAAAGCTTCGAATAACACCGGCTATCGGATGAAAAGGAATCGCAGGCAAAGTCTTTTGTATGATATAGCGCGCAAAAAAAGGATTGCCGGTTTTGATCTCTTCAATCCAATGGAAAGGAATGGTTTCCAAGAATGGTGCAAAGAATGCCGCAGCAGCCCGCATCTGAAAAAATGGGCGGATATCCGGCCCCATTATTCGCGGCAAAAGTCTTGAGATGTTTGATCCTGAATCCACCAGTTCATCCCAAAGTATAGAGTCCGAGTCCATGTTTTCTGTTTCTGGGGCATAGTCTTCAATCAGATGGGCAATCCCTGTACGAAGATCTTCTATACACGTTTCGCGGGATAGCGCGTGGTTCATGTTTTATCTCCTTTTCAAAGATCAGTTCTCTTTACTTGGTAGTAATACAAAAAGCGTTTTATGTCAAAACGCGTGGTCTTTGTTTTTTTCTTAAGAAGGCTATACTGGGGTTGTCATGAAGTTATTACTTACATCCGGGGGATTGAGCAATCAGCCGATTATTGACGGTCTTTTTGAGTTGATCGGCACAAGCATCAGAGACGTTAAGATTGCTTTTATCCCTACTGCGGCGAATGTCGAAACAGGAGACAAGGGGTGGCTGGTAAAGGACTTGGTTCAGTTAAGAGGTCTTAATCCGGCCTCGCTCGATATTGTTGATTTTTCAGCCGTGTCCCGCGACATATGGCAGCCCCGCATGGAAGAGGCGGACGTGCTGGTGTTTGGCGGAGGGAATACGTTTCATCTCATGTATCATCTGGAGAAGTCAGGCCTGAAAGATATGCTTCCTGGATTGTTGGAGACACGGGTGTACGTGGGCGTGAGTGCCGGCAGCATGGTTATGGGCAAAAAATTACTAAGCCAGTCGGATGCACGGTTGTATTATGATGATGTTGGAAAATATGAGAAAGAGAATGGCCTTGGTTTTGTTGATTTTGATGTCAAACCGCATCTGAATTCGCCGTATTTTCCAAACATGCGGGATGAGCACCTGAAAAAAACTGCGGAACAGCTGAAAGAAACTATGTATGCGATTGATGATGAGACGGCTATCAAAGTTATTGACGGCAAAGTTGAGATCATTTCCGAAGGTAAGTGGATCAAATATAATTGAAAATATGGCTTTGATATGAAAATCGGTAACAAGGAATTTCAATGGGGGGAGCGGACGTATGTGATGGGAGTCATTAATATGACCCCTGATTCGTTTTCCGGAGACGGGCTGGCGCAGAATATCGAAGCCGCTGTTGATCTGGCTTTGGCCATGCAGCAAGACGGGGCTGATATTATTGATGTGGGCGGCGAGTCCACCCGGCCTGCCGGAGCCGTATACGGCAAAGGAGCGGAATCCGTTTCCGCCGAAGAGGAGCTGCGCCGCGTGCTTCCGGTGATCCGGCGGCTCAAAGAGGTACTCACGATTCCCGTCAGTATTGATACGTATAAAGCGGAAGTTGCCAGAAAGGCAGTAGCTGAAGGCGCATCGCTGATTAACGATGTATGGGGTCTGAAGCGCGATCCGGAGTTGGCGAAAGTTGCTGTGGAAACGGGAGTTGCTCTGGTAGTCATGCACAACCAAGAGGGATATGCATATGGAGACTTAATCTCCGAAGTTTTGCAGGGATTGCGGCACAGTGTGGAAATTGCACTCGCCGCAGGCGTGCCGGAAGACCACATCATAGTGGATCCCGGCATTGGGTTTGGCAAAACAGCAGAGCACAATCTGGAAATCTTGCGCCGCTTGGAGTATGTTAAGAAAGAACTCAATCGTCCGCTCTTGCTGGGTGCTTCGCGCAAATCTTTTATCGGGACTGTCTTGGGGGGTCTGCCGCCGGATGAGCGCGTAGAAGGTACCGCCGCCACTCTGGCAATAGCCATAGCCAAAGGAGCAGACATGGTGCGCGTGCATGATGTCAAGCAAATGGCTCGGGTCTGCCGCATGTCCGATGCCATTGTCCGCGGGTGGATAGCAGACGATTGAATTTATAATACGATAACCATTTATTTTTTAATCAAACGCATATGCTTGAGGAAAACGCGGAAGTGCAAAGGCCGAAAGTAGGGGTTGGAGTGACCATTTTCAAAGATGGGAAAATCTTGCTTGCCAAGCGCAAGGGTTCATTTGGAGAGGGCGAATTTGCGTCTCCGGGCGGACACCTGGAACATTTGGAGTCGTTTGCGGATTGCGCCAGGCGGGAAGTGCGTGAAGAATGCGGTCTTGAGATCGAGAATATTCGTTTTCAGCTGCTTGCGAATATGACTAAATATGCGCCTAAACACTATGCACATATTGGCCTTCTGGCCGATTGGAAAAGCGGCGAGCCACAGGTGCTTGAGCCGGACAAATCGGAGGATTGGGGCTGGTATGATATGAATGATTTGCCCGAGCCTCTTTCCGAAATGTGCAAGTTATTTCTTCAAAGCCACAAAACCGGAAAAAATTATTGGGATTCATAAAAACATGACATGGCACTTGATCCGTTGGGACATATGCGAATTGCGGTGAGTGATTTTGAAAAAAGCCGGGAGTTTTATGGCGCATTTTTTGCGCAGATGGGGTTTAAACAGGTATCCGAAAAAGGATGGGTTACTCCGGAGGGATTGGGTATCTGGATAATTCAGGCGGCGCATCCGGATCATCGCTATGTATTTGAGGCGCCCGGGCTGCATCATCTGTGCCTGAAAGCGCAATCGCGGGGAGAAGTGGATCGCATGCACCGTTTTCTCGTTGAGCATCATATGCCTATCGTGGCCGCCCCGCAGGCATACCCACAATACACCCCCGATTATTACGCCGTATTTTTCAGCGACCCGGACGGCATAGAGCTTGAGGTGGCGTATTATTAGGTTAGCCTTATTTTTATGCCTTACGAAAAACAAAATAAATTGCATATTGTGACTGCGGTGGCGGTGATCCGGCGGGAAGACGGGCGGATTTTGCTGCTCAAAAGACACGAGAACGAGGTCGTGTATCCCGGTTTTTACACCTTTCCCGGCGGCAAGGTGGAAGGGAACGATACAATTCATGAGACGCTTATCAAGGAAACCAAAGAGGAGTGCGGGCTTGAACTGGAACCGGGTTTTATTTTGATCAAAGAAAAATCCATCGGGCGTCCGGACGGGCAGACTTCAAAATCGCTTTCGTTTTTGTGTACCGCAAAAAATCTCCAGGCGATCGTGTTGGACATGAAAGACTTTACCGATTACACATGGGCGAATCTGGATGAACTCCGCGCCCTGCCCCATGTCGGCATTGAAGCGGAATTTATCAAAACCGAAGAGATTTACAATTCCGGCTGTGATCTCGCCCCTTTCTGCACCGATACGGATAAGGTGGATTTCAGAGAACCAAAGGCAGTATGAAAAAAGTACTCATGGCATTCTTATGCGGTCTTCTTGGCGCTGCTGCGCCGTTTTTGGTTTCGGCAAAAACCGCGCCGGTGCGGAAAGTTTTGCAGAATAATTATCACGTGTGGCAGACTTTCAATAACTGCGCTCCGGCCGCACTTTCCATGACACTGTCCTACTACGACATCCGAAAAAGCCAGGAAACGCTTGCCGATGAATTGCGCCCGTATCACAACAGGCGAGGGATCAACGATGACAAGTCCACCCCGCCGGATGAGCTTGCGGAAAAAGCAAAAGAGTACGGGCTGGTTGCCTACTACAGGTCAAACGGCACCATTGAGCTGCTGAAGCGCTTTGTTGCAAACGGCCTGCCTGTGGTGGTGCGTACGCGTCTCGACACCGGCCATGATTATGCGCATTATCGCGTTGTTAAAGGTTATGACGATCTTGCGCGCCAGATCATTCAAAATGATTCATATCAAGGAAAAAATCTGCGTTATTCGTATGAGACGTTTGAAAAATTATGGCAGCCGTTCAACTATGAGTATCTGGTACTGGCGTCTCCGGAGAAAGAGTGGATTGTAAAAAAAATCCTTGGCGAGGAGACTGATCCCGCGATCTCGTGGCGCAAAGCCGTAAACGCTGCGGAACAGAAGCTTGCAAAAGATCCGACGAATACGGATGTGGCCTTTAACTTGTCCGTATCACTCTATTATACCGGAGATTACAAGAGATCGGCGGCTGAATTTGAGAAAATTGAATCATTGCTGCCCATGCGCACGCTTTGGTACCGGATAGAACCCATACAGGCATATTTCGCATTGGAAAATTACGCGCGCGTCTTCGCTCTTTCTGATACTATTTTTGCCAATCGCAACCGTGCATTTTCCGAACTCTATCTGCTTCGCGGCAAAAGTTATTTGGCGCAGGGCGATGCCGTGCGGGCAAAGGAAGAACTCCAGAAAGCGGTACTTTACAACAAAAATCTTAAAGCTGCCCGCGAAGCGCTTGCTTCCATGAAAGCAAATTAACTATTCCATTCATTCATCGGAGTGTTGCCTTCGAGGCTTTTTTGTTGTATCATTTCGGGATGTCAAGAAACGATACGCTTGTGCGTTTTGATGAAGTTACATTTGAATACGGACCGAAAAAGCCCATTTTGGAGGAGGCGAGTTTTCCCGTGCGCGAGGGGTCGAAGATCGCGCTCATGGGGCAGAATGGCGCTGGCAAGACGACTATATTTCAGCTGATCACCGGATCGCTTAAGCCCGAGTCGGGCGAGATACACCGTGCTAATGATCTTACGATCGCGGTTTCGCGGCAGGTTATTCCGCGCGAGCAGATGTTGCTCACGGTGCGGGAATTTTTTTCAGCTTGTTTTCCTAAAAAAGTATACGACATTGACCCACGGATTGATGCAGTGCTTGAAGTGGTGCATTTAGCCGTAGGTCCCGGGCAAAATCAAGGAAAGATATATGATCGCGTTATCTCTTCATTTTCCGGCGGACAGCAGGCGCGGCTGCTGCTTGCGTCCGCACTCATCCAGAATCCGGATCTGCTTTTGCTTGATGAGCCGACCAACAATCTCGACAAACAGGGCATTGAGCATTTGACGAAATTCCTGATTGAGTATCCGAAGACTTGCATGGTAATCTCGCATGATGCTGATTTTTTGAATTCGTTCACGCATGGAGTTCTGTATCTCGACGTATTCACGCGCAAAGTCGAGCAGTATGTCGGCAATTATTTTGATGTGGTAAAGGAGATTACGGCGCGGATCGCCAAAGAACAGCGAGAAAACTCCCGTCTGCTCAAAACGATACAAGAGAAGAAAGACCAGTCAAATAAGTTTGCAAAAAAGGGCGGGCAGATGCGCTTGGTTGCGACGCGCATGCGCGAGAAAGCGGCGGAGCTTGAAGAAGAAATGGTGGATGTGCGCAAAGAAGACAAGACCATCCGGCCGTTCGCGATTCCCGTGCAACAGGAACTGTCCGGCGAACTGGTGCATATATCTTCGGTCACGGGTATGCGCAATCACCAACCGGTTGCGCGGGATGTGAATGTCTCGCTTCGCAAAAACGAGCACCTGCTGCTTGCGGGCCCCAACGGCATCGGCAAGAGCACATTTCTCGAGTCTCTCGTAACCGGCGCCGCGCCCGGCGTGGTTATCGCCCCAGGCGTGAAAATCGGCTATTATCGGCAGGATTTTTCAACTCTTCATTTTGGGGATACGGTTATAGAAAGTCTGAAAGCAGTCATGGATGCCAAAGATGATGAGCAGCATATGCGGTCAGTTGCCGCAGGATTTTTGATCACCGGCGAGCTCATGGGCGTCAAGATCGGGCATTTGTCCGAAGGACAAAAAGGCCTGGTGGCATTTGCGCGCCTGGTGCTGGAGCGCCCGGGCCTGCTTATTCTTGACGAGCCGACCAATCACATCAACTTCCGCCACCTGCCCGTCATTGCCAAAGCGCTTGACTCCTACCAAGGGGCTATGATCTTGGTCAGCCACGTTCCGGAATTCGTGAGCCAGATTAGGATTGATACAGTGCTCGATATGGAAAAAGGATATTAAGAGCAGGTGTGCATAACTCCGTTTGACATGAGCGAACCACGAGTCTATATTTAAATAAATATAGACCACGGTTCGTTTTTTAAAGCCAGCCGTTCAAATTAAAATTCAACTCTTATGTTAGTCACTATCGCAGTCCTGCTTCTTATTCTTTGGGTTCTCGGCCTTGTTTCGGCCTACACGATTGGCGGTTTTATCCACCTGCTTCTTGTGATCGCGATCATCATGGTCCTGATACGCATCATCCAGGGCAGAAACCCGCTGTAATCGCAGATAGCTCGCTCGTGAGGAAGGAGCATACAGAAAAATCCGGCATTGTCCGGATATTTCTATCTGTCGCAATGGGAAAAAGAAGGGTTGAAATATCCCATTTTGCGTTATATTATGATATGGTATGAAAACTATTTCGTATAAACCAAAAGATTTCAACTGGACGCGGTGGAAAAAAGCCGACATGCATGCGGCTGCGGAAGCGGCAATGGCGGGCGTGAAAAGCGCGAAAGATGCAATCAAGCGGATTGCCGCCCAAGACCGCACGTTTGCCAATACCATCTGGCCATATGAGCGGGCGATGCGGGAAGTGGGCACCCTCCAGTGCAAGCTGCACCTTTTGGCAAGCGTTGCGCTGCAAAAGGATACGCGGACGGCAGCTCATAGCACTGTCGAGCGGATACACGCAAAGCTGGTCGGTCTTCTCTATGATGCGGGGTTGTACCGGGCGTTCAAAGAATATGCGGCACGGAGTGAAAAACTTGCTCCGGATGCAGAGCGTCTGGTCGCGTTTTTGATCCGCGACTACCGGCGCATGGGCATGGATCTTGCTGCGGCAAAGCGAGCCGAAGTGAAAAAGAACGGAAAACTGCTGAATAAACTTACTCTTGCATTTCAAAAAAATCTGAACGAATATCACGACGAGATCCGCGTGGACCGGAAAGAGCTTGCCGGTCTGCCGGAATCCTATATCAGCGGTCTGGCGCGCGATTCCAAAGGCAAGTATATGGTGACGCTTAAATATCCGGACTTGCACCCCTTTCTTCGCCATGCGCAGGATGAGGCGCGGCGCAAAGAGCTTATAGAAAAATATCTGCGGCACGGCGGCATACAGAATGTGGCGATCCTGCAAAAGGCGTTAAAACTTCGTGAGCGCAATGCAAAGCTGCTCGGGTATAAAACGCATGCGCATTTTGTGCTGGAAGTGAAAATGGCGAAAACTCCGGAGCGTGTCTTGGAGTTTATCAACGGGCTCGTTGCACATACCAGATCAGCCGCCAAAAAAGAAGTTACGGAACTAACCGAGCGCAAAAGAAAAGAGACCGGCGATACAAAGACGAAGCTTGAATTTCATGATGTTTCGTTCTACGCAGAATTGGTGCGTCAGCAGAAATTCAGTCTTGATTCCGAAAAAGTGCGCGAGTATTTTCCGCTTGAATTTGTATTGGCGGCCATGTTTGCCGTATATGCAAAACTTCTATCCGTTACCTTTAAAAAGCTTTCCGGTTTTAAACTCTGGTCTCCGGACGTTGTTTTGTATGAGGTAGCCGATGCAAAAGGATCGCGTCTTGGCTATTTCGGCCTCGATATGTACCCGCGTCCTGGGAAATACGGCCATATGGCGGCGTTCAACACTGTAGCGGGTTCCGCGGCAGATTTTACCATCCGCCAGTCGGTGGAGCGCATCGCTCCGGTTTGTTTTTTGGTGGGAAATTTTCCAAAGCCGGGCAAAAATCGGCCCTCGCTTTTAAGCCATGGAGAGGTGGATACGCTGTTCCATGAATTCGGCCATATTATGCATTTCACGCTTGGCAATCCCCGGTTTGCTTCGCAAAATTCTTTTGCCGTTGCCGGAGATTTTGTCGAGATGCCTTCGCAGATGCTCGAAAACTGGACATGGGACAGAAAAATTCTCAAGAAAATCTCACGGCACTACCGGACCGGCAAGCCGTTGCCGGACAGCATGATTGACGGTATGCTTGCGGCAAGGAATTTTCTTGAAGCGTATGGCGTGACCCGCCAGATGGTGCTTGCGTCATACGATATGGCGCTTCACCTGAAACCGCCAAAGACTGCGGCGGAGAACAGTACGCTTATGATGAAGCTCAACAAAAAGATGCTTGGTATCGAAATGCCGAAAAACAGCATGTTTGGTGCCGGTTTCGGCCATCTCATGGGCGAGTACGATGCCGGCTACTACGGCTATGCATGGTCCAAAGTGTATGCTGCGGATCTCTTTACCCGTTTTGAGAAAGAGGGGATTATGAGCAGCCGAGCCGGAAAAGATTACCGCAATCTCCTTGCCAAAGCCGCCACCCAGGACGAGATGAAGATGATCACGGCATTTCTCGGAAGAAAGCCCAATGATAAGGCGTTCTTGAAACAGTTAAGGCAATCATAATATGATTTTGCGAAAACCGGAAACAGAAGAGAAATATGGCAGGCATAAAATAACCGAAGTATTTATGCGAGAATGCATGCTGTGCAGGGCTTTGCCGCTGCAATCTTTTCGGTTTTGGAAAATTATCAAAAATGATTTTCCGTATGATATGATTGCTGATGTGCACCACATGCTCATACCCATGCGCCATGTTGCTGAATCGGAGCTCACAGATGACGAGCGGGCGGAATTTGACGAGATTAAAAATTCCTATCTTGAAATGCACTATGACGGCATATATGAAAATATGTCAAAGGGAAAAACCATTCCCGCACATGCGCACATTCATCTGTGGGTGTTTAAAACCTCTTTATGATCCTTACCACTCATGCGGTTATCGGCGCGGCAGCGGCAAGCATGGTTCCGGAGCATCCGGTATTGGCGTTTGGCGTGGCATTTGCAAGCCATTTTGCGTTTGACGCGATTCCGCACTGGCATTATCCGGTTGCGTCAATCATAAAAGATAAAAAGAATCCAATGAATAACGATATGGTAGTCGGCAAGCACTTCATTGCGGACGTGGCCGTAATCGGTTTTGATGCGCTGCTTGGAATCGGAATATCACTCGCGGCTTTCGCATATTTTCTGCATGTGCCGTACTTACTGATTCTGATCGGCGCGCTGGGAGGAATCCTGCCGGACCCGCTCCAGTTTGTGTATTGGAAATTTCGGCGCCAACCCGTCAAATCTCTTCAACGCTTGCATCGGTTGGTCCATGCCAAGACGGATCTTGATAACCGGCCGCTGTCCGGCGTGACTTCGCAGGTCTGTCTTATTTTGGCTGCCATATCGGTGACAGCATTGGCCATGGGTTAATTCATCTGGGTTATGCGAGGATAGAACATCTTGACAAACTATAGAAAATTTGGTAAGGTATATCCATCTTACATTCTCTCATTCAAGGCAGTATGCGGGAGAGGTGTGGGATTTTAATTTTGTAAAAAGTCTTATGATGGCGGCAAAACAAAAAAACGAAGACCTGGCAACTCAACTTACTGAATGGGTGGGGACACCCGTATCCATTTTAGTGCACACATTTTTATTCGCTTTTGCGTTTATATTTGTCTGGCTCGGAGTCGCTCTGGATACGGTGCTTCTCGTGCTTACGACCATGGTATCGTTGGAAGCAATCTATCTGGCGCTTTTTATTCAGATGACGGTCAACCGCAATACGCGCAGTCTGGAGGAGGTAGAGGAAGACATTGAGGAAATTCAGGAGGACGTGAAAGAAATCGAAACCGATGTCGGCGAAATTTCCGAGGATGTCGAGGAACTTGCCGAAGATGTGGATAAAATACACGAGATAGAACAAAAAGAAACCGTTGCGGATACCGGCACCCGCGCAGCTGTCGAAAAAATCGAAAAAGACCTCCAGAGATTGATGGAAGACATCAAAGTATTGAAAGGAACGTAGGATTGATTTTGAATTACTATCATTTCATTACGATCGTACAGGAATGGTAGTAATCTTGATTTCTTTTCCGAAAATTTAAAACAGTCCCGATATGTCTCGGGACTGTGGTTTATTATTCTGGTGTCATAAAATTTTTTGACGGATCAACCGGGATGAGGTCGTCTTTTAATCTTTGTATTGCAGCAATATCGGCCCAATGTACCGACTGGTGGGATACCACACGTGCTGCAACAAGCGAGGTCGGGTCCGCGAACGCCCATGCGCCAAGCAGATCTCCGAGTCTATGCAATGCAAAAAAATGAAGAGTTTCTGCTGGCATCTGCTTGCCAGGCCATATAATCTGATTGCAGTGCGGCCATACAGACTTGGGCAGCATGCTTAAAGGATAACGCAGCCATGCAGGCCATCCTTGGGTAGGCGCAGAGAGCCAAGAAGGGTCGAAGGTATCTGTATGCCAGTCAAATGCATATTGTCCAAGTCCCGGGTAATTAATGATAATTCGTGCGCTCAGCAAGGGAGTATCCTGCGGAGTAATTCGCGTCCACCGTTCGCTTTCCCGGTAATATACGCCGGTGACCGGAGATCGCGGCGTTACCCATGAGAAATCTTCCGTTCCGTCAATGCAGCGGTTATATAATTTCCGCCAATATCCGAATGGGCTGCCAAAGTAAGGCGGCCAATTTTCTTCGGAATGCAGCACGATTCCGTCGAGTCCGAGCCATCGCAGGCTAAGAATATGCTCGCAGCACTCAAGAATATAGGGTTTTCCATTTCGCGGTTCAATATGAACAAGACGCATGCGGCGCCATGCCGCCCGCAAAAGGTCCGGAGTGATAAGCAACGGCTCTTTATCCTGGTGATACTGCCACCACCAGCCCGGCTTTTCAATCGGAGAAAAAGTGAGATGCGCCTGCCTGCCAAAAATGTCTTTACCGGAAATTCCTACATTGCGCCGTAGCCGGAGCTTTTTCATAGATGCCCCTCCTTTTAAAGATATCAAAGAACTTTTTTTGATGCTACGTGCTTTGGATTGTCGTGTCAATCTTTTGTTTTTAAATGATTGTGGAATTATTAAAATAGCGCTATATTTGTTCTACCCATGTCACAGTACTACAATTCACAGCGAACCAGAGGACTCTATAATGCCAATATCGGCTCCGGGGATCCGTTCAAATTGTCGCGCTCCAAGATAGACTTATTTTTGGAATGCGCGCGGTGTTTTTATTATGACCGGCGGCTTGGTGTGGGTAGGCCGCCCGGGTTTCCGTTTGCCCTCAACTCCGCTGTGGATCACTTATTAAAGCTTGAGTTTGACATACATCGGGCAAACGGTACTCAACACCCCTTGATCGAAAAGTACGGCGTGGATGCCCGGCCGATTCCGCATGAAAATCTTGACCAATGGCGGCACAATTTTACCGGCGTGCAATACCTGCATGAGCCGACCAATCTGCTGATATTCGGCGCAATAGACGATCTGTGGCAAAACTCAAAAGGCGAGTATATTGTGGTTGACTACAAAGCCACCGCAAAAGACGGGGACATCACGGAGCTCAACCAGGGCTGGCACATCGGCTACAAGCGCCAGATGGAAATATACCAATGGCTGCTGCGCAAAAACGGCCATACCGTATCCAGCACCGGCTACTTTGTATACTGCAACGGCAAAACAGACCGCAAAGCATTTGACGGAAAACTCGAGTTTGACGTAACACTGATACCGTATACCGGCAATGACTCATGGATCGAAAAAACGATCCTGAAAATCCACGAATGCCTGAACCAAGACAACATCCCCCTCGCCAATCCGAATTGCGATTATTGCGCGTATGTCGGGGCTTTGGCAAGTAAAGAGGAGAGAGACGTTGATGTAGGGTAAGAGTAGAAAGTTAGTAAACTAAAAAACAAAGAGGGCATAGGGAAGATCTAGAAGATATAAAGCAAAATCATGTCTAAAATTGAGAGCATAACCATATATGTTTTTATTGATGCCTCCAATGTTTGGAACGCAATCAAATCCGTAAAAAAGTTTATTGAATACGGGGCTCTTAAGAATTATTTTAAGAAAACTTTTGACGCGGGAAATGTTGAAATCTTTTATTATGATGCATATCCGAAAGCTGGTACGCGCGACTACGATTTGGATGCAAAGCATAAATTCTTTACCTACCTGAAGAAGGGTCTTGGTTTTACTGTAAGAAAAAAGGAGCTAAAGAGAATTTCTGTTGTGACCGAGGATGGAGGGTCTGTTGTCGAAAAGGGGAATATGGATGTGGAAATAACGATTGATGCCATGCACAACATCCAAAAGTATGACGTAGCAGCCTTTTTCAGCGGCGATGCGGATTTTCTTGCATTGGTGAATTATCTAAAGAACAATGGAAAGAAAGTCTATATCTTCTGATCAAAAGACAACATCTCTCGTGAACTAAAAACTGGCGGGGATGGTTATTTTGACTTAAAAAATATCAACGAATTTTGGGGCAAAGATTTAAAACATCGTAAAGGTACTTAAAAATAAAGTCACCCTCAATAAAGAGGGTGACCCTAGGATGTATGACCCTGACGGTTCTATGAGAACCGAAAGACATTATCAGTATAGCAGTCTTTTTATGAAAGTCAAGAGATGTTGTGGATAACTTTTTGGCGTGCCTGCCATCAGCTATAATGCCGATAGGGACTGACGTCCCGCAGACACATATATAATAGTATATATCAGTTTCAATACTATGCAACTTCACGAGGTGCTCAAAACATATTTCGGGTATGACGAATTCCGGCCCATGCAGCAGGAAGCGATTGAGGAGGTGCTTGCGGGCCGGGATGCGTTTGTGCTCATGCCGACGGGCGGGGGAAAGTCGCTGTGTTACCAGCTGCCGGCTTTGGTACTGGAGGGGTTGACGCTCGTAGTATCGCCCTTGATCGCTCTTATGAAAGACCAGGTGGACGGGCTGCAGGCAAGCGGCATCCCGGCCGGTTTTCTCAATAGCGCGCTTTCGGATGCCGAGGCTGCATCCATGTACCGGCAGGTGCGCAACGGCAGTATAAAAATCATATACGCGTCTCCGGAGCGTTTGTCCGTACAGTCGTTTCGAGATTT
Source organism: Candidatus Sungiibacteriota bacterium (assembly GCA_016206285.1). Classification (GTDB taxonomy): domain Bacteria; phylum Patescibacteriota; class Minisyncoccia; order Sungbacterales; family HO2-52-23; genus JACQRW01. The sequence goes on along the minus strand of JACQRW010000018.1, from coordinate 30,897 downwards.
TTTGCGCGAGCTGCCGATTTCCCTGATCGCCATAGACGAGGCGCACTGCATTTCGCAGTGGGGGCATGATTTCCGGCCCGATTACCGCAATCTGAAAGTACTTCGGCAGGTGGCGCCTGGCGCGCCATTGATTGCCCTGACGGCAACGGCGACCCAACGGGTGCGGACGGATATTGTCAACGAACTGGCATTGCGAGATCCGCAGATATTTATCTCCGGATTTGACCGGCCTAACTTGAATTATCATATTGTGCCTGTAACGGGTGCGGAAAAAGAAAGACAATTGATCCGGCTGGTTGGAGAATACCGGAACGCATCCGCGATCGTCTACTGCTTTTCGCGCGCCGATACTGAGAAGCTTGCGTCAAAATTGCAGATGCGCGGTATACGCGCTTTGCCGTACCACGCCGGCCTTGACGCGGAGGTGCGCAAGAAAACTCAGGATAAGTTTATTCGGAATGAGATTTCAGTCGTGACGGCGACTATCGCGTTTGGCATGGGTATTGATAAGCCGGACGTACGGCTGGTGGCGCATTACGATATGCCCAAATCGCTTGAGGGATATTATCAGGAAACCGGACGCGCCGGGCGCGACGGCCTGCCAAGCGCGTGCGTGTTGTTCTATTCTCGCGCAAGCATTGCAAAGCATAATTTTTTTATCCGCAAAGCAAAAGACTACGAAGAACGCGAGCGTCTCACGCGCATGCTCAACCATATGATCGGATTCTGCGAATTGCAGACATGCCGGCGGGCGTATCTGCTGCAATACTTCGGCGAGCGGGCGAGTGCCGCATCATGCAGGGCATGCGATATATGCGTCTCGCCGAAATAGTGATTTGAATTTTGATACTTTTGGATATATCATAGAATCACATGGAGCAGCATTTGCAAATTGCAGTATTTGGCGGGGGTTGTTTCTGGTGTACGGAAGCGGTGTTTCAGATGCTCAAAGGAGTTGTTTCCGTGATGCCGGGATATTCGGGGGGAAATCCGCCGGCTGGCGGAGAAAACCCTACGTATGAAGAGGTTTGCAGCGGTACTACCGGCTATGTTGAAGTAATCCGAATTGAGTATGATCCGGAAAAAATAATGTTTCGCGATCTGCTTACTGTATTTTTTGGAAGCCATGACCCGACTTCGGTTAACCGGCAGGGCAATGATACGGGTACCCAGTATCGCTCGGTCATTTTTTATACGATGCCGGAACAGAAAGAAGAAGCGGAGAAGTTTATCAAAGAGATCAACGATTCAAATGCCATGGGCAAACCGATTGTGACCGCAGTGGAGCCGCTCACAAAGTTTTATGAGGCGGAAAATTATCACCGCGATTATTATGCGAAGAATCCGGGCAATCCGTATTGCGAGGTGATCATCAACCCCAAATTACAAAAAGTACAGGAGAGGTTTGCCGAGCTGCTAAAGGAATGATATACGATATATATGGAGATCAAACCGATTCCAAAAACCGAAGAGGAATGGAAGAAAAAACTTACTCCGGAGCAATACCGGGTGCTGCGTGAAAAGGGGACCGAGGCGCCCTTCACGGGAAAGTACAGCCATGAGGAGCGTACGGGCATGTATGCATGCGCTGCGTGCGGCAACCCCTTATTTTCTTCGGATACGAAATTCGATTCGGGCACAGGCTGGCCGAGTTTTGACGAGGCGCTTCCCGGAGCCGTGAAATTCGTGTCTGATAGCGCGCACAGTATGGAACGTACTGAAGTTGTGTGTGCCAAGTGCGGCTCGCATTTGGGGCATATTTTTGACGATGGCCCCACCAAAACAGGCAAGCGATATTGCATGAATTCGGTGTGTCTTGAACTGGAAGAGAAAAAGGAGTAAGAATGAAAGATATGCATCAGGCGATTCAGTTGCTTAAGAAAATCCCCAAAGGCAAAGTCGCGACGTATAAAGAAATGGCGCGGATATGCAAAACTTCGCCGCGCGCCATTGGCAGGATCATGGCGGGAAACGACCATCCAAAGGAGTATCCGTGTTACAAAGTTGTGGCGTCATCCGGCGAGCTGACTGGCTATAGCGCTCCCGGCGGTGTCGCGAAAAAACGCAAACTTCTGCAGGCTGATGGCGTGGAATTTGTCGGCAGCCGCGTAGACAAAAAATATTTCCACCATTTTTAGACAATAGTAAATCGAATAAGGAGATTTAAAAAACTACTATGTTTGATAAATTAAAACAGATAAACCAGCTGCGCCAGTTGCAAAACCAGATCAAGCAGCAGCGTGTTGAAGTCGAAAAGAACGGCATCCGTTTAGTCATGACCGGAGAATTTGAGGTGGTTGAGATATCCTTGAATCCAGAGCTTGATGCCAAAACGCAGGAAAAATTGCTCATGCAGCTTCTCAACGAAGCGCGTACCAAAATCCAGACCATACTCGCCAAAAATTTTGCCGGGCAGTTGTTTTAGATCAAAAGTCTTGACACGTACCTGTCCGGCGCAGTACCATGATACTGTTATGCAACTTAGTATCCAAACAAACAACCGAAAAAACGCACAGCAGCCGCAGAACCCGCGACGAAAAATGGGGGTTTGTTTGAGTCTTTTTGTACGCGTTGTGTGAGGCTTGAGATAATTAAAAATAAGAAGATTCCAACCAGCCTCTGTTCTCCTCGAAACAAGGGCTGGTTTTTTGTTCCTTTCGGTCAACATATAATGCTGCGAGGTAAGGAGCGTACGATGGTAGACAGAATGGTTGGTATGGGCATGCCCGAGGCGAAAGATGCCGAAGATGCGTGGTGCTATCTGTGTCGGCGGTACTGGAGATTCAGAGACGGCAGTATGAATGCCGCATCTGATACCATCTACTACGACATGCCACGCAATCCTTCGGAGACGCCGGCACGCTTGGTATGCAGTCCGTGCATGCCAAGGGTATATGCTCTCTCCTAAGAAAGTCGGATACGGAGGATTGGTTTTCAATCCTCCGTATCCGCGCCAAAATAAATTAGTCAAATTGACCTAAGAATCTATGTGCTATACTATTAATCCATAAATCTACATATATGAAACTATCTCATTATTTTCTCAAGACTGCCAAAACCGTATCCGAGGACGATACGAGTATATCGGCGCGGCTGCTCAAGCAGGGAGGGTTTGTCCGGGAATCCGTCGCAGGGCGGTATTACTTTTTACCCGTAGGTCAGCGCGTGCAGCAAAAGATCATGGCGATCATAAAAGAAGAAATGGATGCGGCTGGGGCGCAGGAAATGCTGGCGCCAATTTTGCATCCGCTTGAATTGTGGCAGGAAACCAACCGGACCAACACGACCGGATTCGAGCTTATGAAAGTGAAAGACCGGCGAGGCGGCGAATTTGCGCTGGGCGGAACGGCTGAGGAGATGTTTGTTGATCTGATCAGAAAGTTTACGATCAGCTATCGCGATCTGCCGTTCCATCTGTATCAGTTTTCTCCGAAGTTTCGCGATGAGCTGCGCGCCCGCGGCGGACTTTTGCGCGTGCGGGAATTCATCATGAAAGACGGCTATTCATTTCATGCAGACGAGGAAGATTTCCGGCGAGAATATGAACATATGAAAGGCGTGTATTCGCGTATATTCGATCGGCTCGGCTTGCAGACAACAATCGTGGAGGCGGACAACGGCTATATCGGCGGAGAATACTGCCATGAATTCATTGTCGAGTCGGACGCCGGAGAAAGCCGCTATTTTACGACTCCTGATGGCTCTATTGCGGCGCATGAAGATGTGGCGCGGTTCAGGCGCAATCCTGCCAATGCCGGTGCAGACATGCTGCCTTTGCAGACGATAGACCAGCCTGCCTGGGTGCAGACCATGGAGGACAATGAAAAGCATTATGGCAAACCAACCAGCCATTATCTGAAAAATGTCGTATATCGAAATATGGTGACCGGGCAGATTGTAATCGCAACTCTGACTGGGGATCTGCAGGTGAATCAGACCAAGCTGGAGCAGGCGCTCAAAGCAGTGGGCCAGCTTGAGGCCGCTACCGAAGAAGATCTGGCAAAGCTCGGCACCAAGACCGGTTATGTGCATTCATGGGGTCATGCGGGTGCATATTGCGTGGGCGATATTGTTTTAGAACAGGCACGGAATTTGATTGGCGGACAAAAGGAAGAAGCCACGGACACGATCAATGTAAACTACGGCCGGGATTTCACGTGCGATCTTATTGCGGATATAGCTCTGGCATATGAGGGTGCGATTGCCGAAAACGGCCAGCAGTATGCAGAGAAAAAGGGAATCGAGGTCGGGAATGTTTTCCAGCTCGGGCTGCATTATTCAGGTAAAATGAAAGGAGCCGTGTATGTGGATGCCGAAGGCAAAGACCAGCCGTTCTATATGGGCTGCTACGGTATTGGTATTGGCCGGACAATGGCTGCTGTCGTAGAGAAACATTATGATGCCAAGGGCATCATGTGGCCGGAATCGACGGCGCCTTTCCATGTACACTTGATTGCGCTTGAGGGAGGCTTTGATGATGCCGAAAAGTTATACCGCGACATGATTGCCGACCGGATTGAGGTGCTGTATGACGACCGGGAAAAAACCGCAGGCGAAAAATTTGCAGATGCGGATCTGATCGGCATACCCGTGCGCATGGTTGTAAGCAAAAAAACCGTTGAGAAGGGAAGTGTGGAAATCAAGAAGCGCGGAGAGCCGGAGGCAAAACTGGTTCCGTTTTCTGAAGCAATAGCCGTTATTGAGGGAGAATAACATTACTATTCGCTGTCAACACTTTATGTCCGATCGGATACGAAATGTTGACACTGTATGTATGAGAATTTTTGTTGCGGCAAAACCGGGTGCGAAAGAAGAGCGCGTTGAAAAAATTGATGAGACTCATTTTACCGTTGCCGTAAAAGAACCGCCGGTGCAGGGTAAGGCAAACCGTGCCATCATAAAAGCGCTTGCCGCATATTTTAACGTACCCGCATGGCGCGTGAGCATTGTTTCCGGCCACACGAGTAGACAAAAAGTCATTGAGATTACCTGATACTCACATGAGAGAAGGAAATTCATCCGCAAAAGAAGAACAAGAACCATCTCGAGATCGGCTTTCCGAAATAATGAATTCGGAGAAATTTCTTGGACGTCTGCACGAATGCCCAGATGAAGAATCACGGGCGAAACTGATCGGTCTCGCCGTCGAGTATTGCGTGCTGCATCCCGACTGCGCCGGCTTTGATACATTTATATCCGTTCCGGATCTCCATAACCTTCCTATCAAACAAAGAGCTGCCCTGCTTGTCCGTTCAATCGCGCATAAATTGGATATTGCCGAAGCAGACATACCGTCAGCTGATTTTTTGATTTTCAGTTACTTCAAAGAAAATGTCGTAAAGAAAGGATATTTCTACCATGGCTTTAACGGAAATTTCGAAGATGAGATAGTCAAACAAGGATTGCGCACCAAGAACCGGCTTTGGGAGTGGGAGGAGCTGTATGAGATCGCCGCGATTGGAAAAAGAGCAGGGGTAGGAATGCTGCTCGGATGGCTTGATCTCAACTGTGAAAACAGGGTTTCTTGTGCGGCTACAACGGGTAATCTGTATCGCTACAGCGTTGCCTCGCCGGAGTGGTTTGCTCAATTTGTAAGCGAGGGCTTCCATATCCCAAACCAAAAAAATAAAAAAGGTGCATTTTATCGTCGCGATTATCAAACTGCGAGACAAAACATTGAAGAACTTTGCGAGCGGCTTTCTTCACGGAATGAAGATGATATACGGGCGGGAAAGGCATATCCGAATATTACTTCGGAAGAAAAAGATAAACTTCTCGACTTCTTCGAAAAGTATTGGAAAATTTTTACGGGAGAACGGAGTCTTCCGCGGGCAGCACTTATCTCACGATTGGCCTTGCAAGAAGACGTTCTTCCCTTTGAAACCCTTGATGACTATAAAACTTTCTTAAAGGATGCCAAACTTCCTGCCGACATCGAGAGCATAATCGAATCTTGTCTGCTTTTGGACGACGGTAATAACGATATTCAAGTGGGTCACGATATCTCTCCCGAAAACCTGCGGATTATTGAGCTTCCCGCATACGAAAAGGTCAATCCAAAGTCTGTCGCATAAAAATACAATGATTGAATTTAAAATTCTCAAACAATCGAAAAAGAGCAGAGCGCGGGTCGGGGTTATCAAGACGCCGCATGGCGAAGTGGAGACTCCGGCATATGTCGGAGTGGCGACGCTCGGTGCAGTTAAGACTCTTACCGCCGAACAAGCGGAGCAGACCGGCACGCAGCTGCTCATTGCCAATACGTTTCATCTGCATGAAAAGCCGGGAGAAAAAATCGTGAAAGCTGCCGGCGGACTGCATGAGTTTATGCAATGGCATCGTCCGCTTATGACAGATTCGGGCGGATTTCAGGTATTCAGTCTTGGATTCGGGAAGGATTTCGGCATGGGCAAAGTTTTGAAGAATAACGAACGCGCCGGAGCCGAAATCAAATCCGGCCAGCAGCCGAAACTGCTGCGGATCACGGATGATGGCGTTCATTTCAGGTCGCTTAAAGACGGGAGAAAACTTTTTCTCGGACCCAAAGAATCTATCCGTATCCAACAGCAGCTTGGCGCGGACATCATGCTTGCGTTTGACGAGTGTCCGTCGCCGATCGCCGACTATGCGTATACCAAGGAATCGCTGGTGCGGACGCATCGCTGGGCAAAGGATTGCCTGAAAGCCCACACGTCGAAACAGTCTCTTTTTGGCATTGTGCAGGGCGGGAGATTTCGCGATCTGCGGGAAGAAAGCGCATCGTTTATCGGCTCGCTTCCCTTTGGCGGGTTTGCGATCGGTGGCGAATTCGGCGATAGCAAAAAAGGCATGGCCGAGATGCTGCGTTGGGTAATGAAAAAACTTCCGGACGAAAAACCGCGCCATCTTCTGGGCATCGGGTATCTTGAGGATATCCCGAGGATCGTCCGCGAAGGCGTTGATACCTTTGACTGTATTGTACCGACGCATTATGCCCGCCATGGGGTTGCGTTTACATCCGAGGGTAAATTGCATATTGGCCAGGCACGCTTTGCCGCGGATCAAAAGCCGCTTGATAAAAAATGCGCGTGTTCAACGTGCGCGCTCTATTCGCGCAGTTACCTCGCGCACCTTTTTCGCGCAAAAGAGATCAATGCCCTGCAGTTGCTGACATTTCATAATCTTTTTTTCTTTCAGGCATATGTAAAAAAGATCCGCGAAGACATAAAGAAAGGAAAGTTATGACTGGAAAAGGAAACGCATCGTTTGAGAAGCTGCTCGGACAATACGACTGGCAGATTCCAGGAGAACTGATTGCTCAAAAACCCGCGTCTCCGCGGGATTCGGCACGTCTGCTTGTTGGCTGGAAAAACAGACCGGAGAGCGCAGAGGATACATTTTTAAATTTAGACAAATATCTTCCGTTCGGTGCCGTTTTGGTATTCAACAACACCAAAGTTATTCCTGCGCGGCTTACGCTCCAAAAAGAAACGGGTGGACAGGTGCGGGTGCTGTATCTTGATCACGATAAAAATATGATTCGCGTTCTTGCCGACAGGCCGGTTGTGCCGGGGATGAAGCTTATCATCCCGCATCATCCGGTTTTTTCTTTTGTGGTGTTTCAAAAATCCGGAAAATATGTTTTTTTGAAACCCTCGTTTGCCATTGCTAAGTTTCCCGCATTGCTCAAGCAATTCGGTTCAATGCCGATTCCGCCGTATATCAAAAGCCATACCATGACTGAATCAGAGCTCCGCAAGCAGTATCAGACTGTTTTTGCCAAACGAAACGGATCTGTTGCCGCGCCAACCGCCTCGCTGCACTTTACCAAACGGCTTCTGGCAAAGCTGGCGCGAAAGCATTTCCAGCTGTGTTATGTGACGTTGCATGTCAATCTCGGCACATTCTCGCCGTTGGTGCCGGAACAGGTACGACATGGAAAACTGCATCAAGAATACTACGAAATAGACCATAAAACCGCGCGCATATTACATCAGGCAAAAAAAGAGGGAAGGCCGATCATTGCCGTAGGTACCACCGTCGTGCGCACACTTGAATCTGCAGCAGGGAAAGACCGGCAGATCAAACGCCTTTCCGGCGCTACTGATTTGTTTATCCGTGAAGGCTACCGTTTTAAATTTATTGACGGCATGATAACCAATTTCCATGTGCCGAAATCAAGCCTGCTCATGCTTGTTGCTGCATTTATTGGCAAAGAAAAACTGCGCGGGCTGTATAAAAAAGCAATAGCCGAACGTTTCAAATTTTTCTCATTCGGCGACGGTATGCTTCTGCTGCCAAATAAAAGGGCCTACTCCGGTGAGTAGGCGCGTGTCTACGGTTTCTGTGTGAGTTGTTGTCTTTCGATATAACTCTGCCATTCAATGGCAAATGTCGCAAAGCTTAATTCTTCCGGGTGCATTTGGCGCATAGAGCGAACGAGTTCATAGTAATTTACGGTTGGATTACTCATCCAATCCGCGATATGAGAAAATTTCTCGATATTTTCTGCGGTGGCGGGCAGATTAAGCAAGCGGCATGCTTTGCCGACTCCCTTTATGGCTCCCAGAAAACTCGTGAAGTCCGGTGGAAATGGGGTTTGTAATTCTTGAAGTCTGATAAGCGCGGCAATTCGGAATTCATATTCGCTCATCGGGACATTGTAACATAATCTTCCCATCAGGCCGTCGAAAACAAGTTTGTTGGCTCTTTTGTCATATCCATGGAAAAATCCTTCCCGTTGCAGAAAGCGGCGAAGCAACACATACGCGATATCATAATTTTCGATCCCATCTCGTCTTACCGGATACTGTTCTTCCCCGGTAACATAATCGTATTGTTTCCCTACTGCTCTCACATCCAGCAAGTCAGCAAGCAGGAGATAGTCGTTCTCATCAAAAAGCGATGGAGGTTTTTTATATGAGATGATAAATGATGTTTCTGCGACACCAACAACGGTTTGAATAAAGGAATATGCAAACGATGGAGTTGGGGGTTCTCGTCTGACGATAGCCATTCTGATCTTCTCCTCTATAAATTTATCAAGTAAACTAAAATATCTTTAGCATATATACAGCTTGATGTCCAGATACGGAATAGGGATAATCTGTTGACAAATCTTTTATCTGCCATATCATTCAGGGTATATGAAAAACACTATCACGGTAGGAATTGTATTATTTATTGTCGGAGCTTTGGTCGGTTTTGGGGCTGATCGGGCGTATGTGAAGAAAAAGTCTGCTGCGGATGATCAGAACTCGCAAGCAAGCCAAGAGAGTATGGAAAATAAACAGGATGCCGAAGCCAGTGCGGCGAACGAAAACAGTCAAGAAGACGGTCAAAAGCAAGGGCCGGTAATGAACGAAAATGACATGCCGGGTGCGACAACAGGGGTTTCATTGACTGGTCAGTTATCGGCAGCCGCAGGCAAAAATTCTGTTTCTGTCGAAGACCAGAAGCCGGGCAACAATGTCTTGATCCAGTCACTTTCGCTTGCGGTAACGGGGTGGGTGGTTATCCATGATGACAATAACGGCAAACCCGGGCATATCCTGGGCGCGCATCGCTTTAATGTCGGAACCTATGCCGGACAAAACGTAGAACTGCTGAAAGGCACCGAGGAAGGAAAAGTATACTATGCCATGCTGCATGCCGATGATGGCGACAGGCAATTCGACTATCGCGTCGATCTTCCGCTCAAAGACGAGACAGGCAACATGGTCATGATGCGGTTTGTTGCAACAAGCAAATCTGCACAGTAGTAAGTATGCGAGATCAATGTTGATTTCACACATGCCCCGCCGCACCTTTGGTTTCGGCGGGGCAGTATTTTTTAAGTATTCGTATCAAGGAACAATGGAAATTCTTTCAGCTAAAGATATTGGGACTTTTCAGAAGACTATTTGGAAATATTATCGCGAGCATGGCAGAGATTTGCCGTGGCGTCGTACCGTTGATCCGTACCGGATTTTGGTGTCGGAGTTCATGCTGCAGCAGACGCAGGTTGAACGGGTGATTCCAAAGTATCGGGCATTTGTGAAAGAATTTCCGAATTTTGCGGCGTTGGATCGCGCGCCGCTTGCCGGTGTGCTGAAAGCATGGCAGGGTCTGGGGTACAATCGCCGCGCACTCATGCTTAAAAAGCTCGCTGCCATGGTCATCACGGATTACCAAGGCAAGCTGCCGACCGATCCGCGTCTGCTCAATGATCTGCCCGGGATCGGTCCGGGAACTGCAGGCGCATTATGTGCGTTTGTGTTTGGGATTCCTGTGCCGTTTATCGAGACCAATATCAGGCGGGCGTATTTGCACCATTTTTTTCCAAAGAAAAAAAATGTGTTGGATGCGAATGTACTTGATCTGGTCGAAGAAACGCTGGATGCAAAAAATCCGCGGGAGTGGTATTATGCGCTTATGGATTATGGTGCCATGCTTGGCCGGAAAGAAAAAGAAAATCCGAACCGGCGGAGCAGGCATTATGCCAAACAATCACGCTTCAAAGGATCGGACCGGCAAGTACGAGGCCAGATTTTGCGGCTTCTGCTCGCACGCAAGAACCTATCCCTTAAAAATATTCTTAAAGAATTGGAGCAACCAGAAATCCGTATCGTCGCCATTCTTGCAGGATTGGAGCGGGAGGGATTTATTAAAAAGGTACGCAATCTCTACGGCGTTTTAACATAAAAGACGGATAACGAACTATTATGATCACATTTGACCAGTTCAAAGAAATAAATCTCCGGGTTGTAAAAATCCTGACTGCCGAGCGTGTTGAGGGGTCTGATAAGCTGTTGCGCCTGCAGGTATCGCTTGGCGAAGAGGATCGGCAGATTGTTGCGGGCATTGGCAAGCGGTATAGTCCGGAGGCACTTGTTGGTACCGAGATTGTGATTGTTGCCAACCTCGAGCCGCGCAAACTTATGGGGTTTGAAAGCCAGGGCATGCTTCTTGCTGCGGACAGCTCCGAAGGTCCGGTGCTTTTGCGCCCTGATGGGGAAGTGTTGCCCGGGAGCATGATAAAATAAGCATGGTCGCCGTGAAAGCTGTTTAGTATGAAAAAGTTTTCCATCTTGGTAATCGCAGTTTGTTTTTTACTTGCCTTGATTTGGGCCGGAACTTTTTACTGGAAAAATTTGCGCGGAGTTGGCCCGGTGCTCAATGATCCGCCGGTAGATATTGCCGATATCATTCCTGACGTGTCCACGACCACGCCGTCTGCTTCTCCGGGCGAAAATACCACCGGCATGCCTCTGAAGCTTCCGCCCGGATTTTCCATCTCCATTTTTGCCAAAAATCTTTCCGGAGCGCGTGTGATGGCGTTTGATTCGTTTGGGAATATGTGGGTGTCCCGGACATCGGAAGGCAAGATAACCATGCTGGAGGTGCGGGATGGGAAAGTCGTCCGACAAAACGATGTATTTTCGGGTTTGCGTAAACCTCACGGGCTTGCGATGGAGCCCGGGCTGGCAGCCGGACAAAACGTGCTGTACTATGCCGAAGAGAATAAGGTTTCGCGGGTAACGCTTTATTCCGACGCAAAGCCTGCAAAGATTACCGACTTGCCCGCAGGAGGAGGACATTTTACCCGTACGCTTGGCTTTGGACCGGATGGCCGATTGTATGTATCAATCGGCTCCAGCTGCAATGTATGCCGTGAGAGCGATGCTCGCCGCGCAGCAATTTATTCTTTGAATAAAGATGGAAGTGATTTCAAACTTTTTGCCAAAGGACTTCGCAACAGTGTGTTTTTTGCATGGCATCCGGAAACAAAAAAGATGTGGGCGACCGAGATGGGGCGCGATCTGATTGGCGATGACATTCCGCCGGACGAGGTGAACATTATAGAAGAGGACCCCTCGACTGCGCTCGGGGTAAAGAATTATGGCTGGCCGACTTGTTACGGCAAAAATGTTCATGACACGGACTTTGACCATAACACCTATATTCGCAACCCGTGCATGGAGCCGTTTGAAACGCAAAGCTTCGTAGATGTTCCGGCGCACTCGGCCCCGCTTGGTTTGGTGTTTGTTCCTGATATGGGCTGGCCGACAGAGTATAGAAATAGTCTGCTTGTGGCATACCACGGTTCATGGAACCGTTCAATACCGACCGGCTACAAGGTGGTACGCATGAAGTTTGACAGCGAAGGCAGTTACCAAGGAACCGAGGATTTTATAACCGGCTGGCTTGTCTCAAAAAATGAAGCACTGGGGCGGCCTGTTGATATCCTTGCTTTGCCGGACGGTACTGCCTATATTTCTGACGACAAGGCGGGGGTCATTTATAAGATCACGGCTCCACGTTAAACTTGCGCAAATTCGGGTTTTTTGCTATACTCTTTTCATTATGTTTGCAGTCATTAAAACCGGCGGAAAGCAGTATATTGCTGAGCCGGGTAAAAAGCTCAAAATCGAGAAGCTGGAGGCGCCCGAAGGCGAGGTTGTTTCGTTTGATGAGGTTTTGCTTGTCTCAAAGGGGCGCGAAGTAGAAATCGGGACTCCTGTTGTGGAAGGCGCAAAGGTGCAGGCAAAGGTGGTCAAGCAGGCTCGCACCCGCAAAGTGATCGTATTTCGCTACAATGCCAAAACCCGCTACCGCAAGAAAAAAGGCCACCGCCAGCATTTTACCGAAGTGGAGGTGGAGAAGATAGTGGAGAAATAATCCCATCTGAAAAGATGGGATTATTTTATTTCCTGTTTGTCAATGCGCTTTTGAGGGTGATCTCGTCCGCGTATTCGAGTTCGGAGCCGAGAGAGAGGCCGCGGCCGAGGCGGGTTATGGTAAGGTCAGGAAATCTGGTTTTGAGCGGGGTGAGAATGCGGTCTATATAAAGGGCGGTGGTGTCGCCTTCGGTGGTGGAGCCAGTGGCCAAGATTATCTCGGCTTTGTGGCTGTGCTCAAGCAATTTAGTGATACGACTGTGCAGCTCGCGCAGATGCAGGCGCTTGGGAGATTCCGGATCAAGCGGAGATACGACGCCGTCGAGGACATGATAAAGGCCATGGAAGATATGAGTGTTCTCAATGCTTTGCATGTCTGATTCTTTTTCGACCACCGCAACCGTGTTGTGATCACGCTTTGGATCTTTGCATAATATACAAAGAGTCTCATCGGATCCGTTTTGGTCTATAGTACGAAAGCAGAGCTTGCACTGCCTGATTTGCGAAAGTCCGGCCAGACCGTACTGCAATTCACTGGCAAAGCCGTTCTGTTGTTTAAGCAGAAAAAAGACAAGCCGCGTTGCCTGGCGCGGTCCCACTCCGGGAAACTTCGCGAACAGATCAATGAGATTTTGGAGGGGTTTGGGATACATAGAATAACCATAGAACGTAAAACATAAAACGATAAATAAGAGAGATGGTCAAGATTTTATTGTTCTACGTTCTATGTTTTACGTTTTTTACAGTGGTTCTTCGTAGTGCTGCGCGATCGGGCGGAATGATGCAGTTTCTTCGTGGAAGAACAACTCGACCTTACCAGTGGGGCCGTTGCGGTGTTTCTCAACGATAATCTCGGCGATATTGGGGCGGTCGCTATTTTCTTTTACCTTGTCTTCACGGTAAATAAACATAACTACATCCGCATCCTGTTCAATGCTGCCTGATTCGCGCAGATCGGAAAGTTTGGGCCGTGACATAGGCCGCATTTCAATGCCGCGCGAGAGCTGGGAGAGCGCGAGTACCGGCACGTTCAATTCCTTTGCCATGGCTTTCAGGCCGCGGGAGATTTCCGAAACCTCCTGTACGCGCGAATCAGTATTGCCGTGTCCCCGGATAAGCTGCAGATAATCAATGATAATAAGATCCAGCTTGTGTTCGGACTGGAGCCGGCGGGCTTTGGCGCGCAGCTCGGTAACTGACGGAGAAGGGGAGTCATCGAGAAATAACGGGGTCTCGGCAAGCGTGGCAAGCGCGCGCTGGATGCGGGTAAAGTCGTTGTCTTCTCCCTCTCCGCGCAGATGTCCGGTGCGAAGCCGCCAGCCGTCTACTTGGGCTTCAGCTGCGACTAATCGGTCCATGAGCTGCTCACGGGACATTTCCAGACTAAAGACGCCGATAGAATTTTTTGCAAGGGCCGAATGCCGCGCGATATCAAGCGCCAGGGAAGTTTTTCCCAAAGACGGGCGCGCTGCGAGAATCACCAAATCAGATTTTTGCAGGCCGCCGAGAATATTGTCGAGTTCTTTAAAGCCGGTAGTGACGCCGCGCAGAGCATCGCGGTCTTTATGGATGCGGTCAATGCGTTCCCATGTTTCTTCAAGCATATCGCGCACCGCGAAAAAATCCTGCCGCAGCGAATTTTTTGCAATGCCGAATATTTTTTGCTCGGCTTCGTCAATGAGCTGTTCAATATCGTCTTCTTCCTGGTAGCCGAGCTGTGCGATTTCCTGCGATGCGCCGATCAAATCGCGCAGCAGGCGTTTGCGCCGCACGATAGCGGCATAGTGCGCCACGTGGCTCGCAGTGGGAACGGCATTCACTAAGCTGGTGAGATACGCTGCTCCGCCGACTCCTTCCAACTGGCCCTTTTCGCCGAGCCGGGTCGTGACGCTCAATACATCAATCGGATCGCGCCGCGAAAACAAATCAAGCATAGCTTCGAATATCTCGCGGTGCGCCGGCTTATAGAAGTCCCGCGGATCAAGCGCATCGGCAACCTGAAAGATCGCGTCTTTATCGAGCATAAGCGATCCCAGTGCTGAAATCTCCGCCTCGATGTTTTGAGGAGGAATTCGAATGCCTTTTGTATCGGTTTTTGGGGGTCTTGCCATAGGAAAATGTTATCGAAATATACTCAAGCATATCCCGTGCAGCCTGCTTTTCGCAAGGGGTAAAATAAGCCTTATCTGGGCGTTATTTTGCTTGCGTGTTTCGCACGGCAGAGATATTGACAAATATATAAATTTATGCTATAATGTAAACATATGAATACAACACTTTTGCAAATGCTTATCACTTCACTTATCGGCGGTACGATTATGGTAAACGGAGTGCTTTTGAAGGCAGATGACATAATCGCAAGTGCCAATTCCGCAGCAAACACGGCAAACATACATCAGCTTGCAACCGTGCTGGAGCTCTATTATTCGGATCATAATGCTTATCCGCAAGTTACCGGGGGGCCTGCAATGATTGATGAACTTTACGACGAAGGATATCTTCGCTCCAAACCGCTTGACTCGACCATATTTGAATACAGCCCGCAAGCCGGAGGCCAGGATTATTCGCTGGCGGTGCAATAAAGGGGATTCGGATAATTTTAAGAACTCTCCCGGCATGCCGGGAGAGTTCTTAAATATTCTTAAATTTATAATCCAGTAACTAAGACGATCGTCATATTTTCTGGATTATAAAATCAAGTATCCTGCCGGTTCGCTCTCTTGACTCGCGGACCTTCCGGCCTATCCTCTACAGCGTACCCCAGGGATTCGATTTCTTTGCGCAGCGCATCTGCTTCGCCCCATGCTCTTTGGTTTCTGTACTCTTCGCGCTGGCTGGCGAGTTGAAGTATATGAGGCGGAACAATCTCTTTTTTTATATTTTTCAGACCAAGGCCAAGCACGCGGTCGAAATCGGCAAACAGTTTTTGCAGTTCAGACGGGTCATACTGATCTTTTGCGGAATTGACTTTTCGGATCAGCTTCCATATTTCGGCAATGGCCTTTGGCATATCCAAATCGTTGAAAATCGCTTTTTCAAAGTTGGCGCGATAGATCGTTGTCGAAACGCGTTTTTTTGCCCTACTCTTTTTTGGGGGAATATT
Organism: Candidatus Sungiibacteriota bacterium; assembly: GCA_016206285.1. GTDB lineage: Bacteria > Patescibacteriota > Minisyncoccia > Sungbacterales > HO2-52-23 > JACQRW01. Next base: position 15,156 of record JACQRW010000018.1, on the reverse strand, counting down.
TCGTACAAAATCCCGGAGTCGTTCAAGTGATTGTTCCGCAGCAGCGAGCGATTCCCATGTGAAGTTGAGCTTGGCGCGGTAGTGCGCGGTGAACATGAGATACCGGAACGCGAGCGGGTCAATGCCTTTTGCTTCAATATCGCGGAGTGTAAAAAAGTTGCCGAGTGATTTGGACATTTTTTGCCCGTTGATGAGCAGATGCTCGCCTTCGATAAAGAAACGTGCAAATGGTTTGCCGGTCGCTCCTTCGGACTGTGCGATCTCGTTTTCGTGGTGCGGAAAAATAAGATCAACTGCGCCGCCATGGATATCAAATGTCTCCCCTAAATACTTCATGGACATGGCAGAGCACTCGATATGCCAGCCGGGTCGGCCTTCGCCAAAGGGCGTGGCCCAGGATGGTTCGTCTGGCGCATGTTTTGCTTTCCAGAGCGAAAAATCCTGTATATTGTCTTTTGTATATTCATCCTGCCGATTCAAGGCGCGTGTTCCTGATTTTGCCTTATCTTTTCGCAATCTGCTTAATCGGCCGTAAGGTTGAAAGGAAGAGATATCGAAATATACGGATCCGTCTGCATCGGCATAAGCCATCTTGCGTTTGAGCAGTTTCTGAATGAGCCGGACCATTTCTTGTATATGGTCGGTTGCTTTTGGGTATTTCCACGCCTGCTCAATGTTGAGTTTTTGCAGGTCTTCAAGAAAAGCTTTTTCGTACGGCTTTACAAAATCAAAGATTGACTCATTTGCCTTTTGTGCATCGCGGATGATCTTGTCTTCAATATCGGTGATATTCATCACATGCCGGACTTTGTAGCCTGCATGCTCCAGCGTTCGGCGCAGGGTGTCTTCAAATATATATGTGCGCAGATTGCCGATGTGCATATAGTTATACACGGTCGGGCCGCAGGTATACAAACCAACCCGATCTTTGCGGATCGGGCGGAAGAGTTCTTTTTTTCGCGTCAGCGTATTATAGAGCTTGATCACAGCCATTTTTTCTTTTTGAATATGGTTACCATAACAATCATTGATACTGCCATGATGCCGACGATAATCCAAAATCCGTGGCGGTATTCAACAATCGGCGTGTAGAGTGTATTCATGCCGAAGACACCGGAGATAAGCGTGAGCGGGAAGGTAAGAAATGCCATGATTGTCAGGGTCTTGATGACGGTGCTCGTGCGGTCGGCAATCAGCGCGTTATTGGTTTCAAACAGCGCGTTAAGCGCTTCTTCATGGTTTTCAAGCAGACTCCACACTTTCTGGTGCTCGCCGGCAAGGTCAATGAGAAACGGCCGTACGGACGGGCCGTAAAATTCAGTGGCGCGTTCGCGTAAAGACTCAAATGTATATAGTTCCGGTTTGATCGCGCGGCGGAAATCAAGCACATTGCGTTTTAAGATAGATGTCTTCTTCGCGATCTCTTTGCCGTCTCCGTTAAATACACGCTCTTCGATCTCGTCAATCAACCCCTGAATGCGGTCGAGTTCAGTGAGAGACTCGGCAAAAAGTTCCCGGAGCATATAGTAAAGCAGATGGATCGGTGTTTTACCGAAACGCTCTGCGGCTTCGGCGTGCTCGCACTCGTGCATAAACTCATTGAGCATGAGCGTATCATCATATTGCACCGTGATAAGCGCGTTTTTCATCAGAATAAAATCCATTTCCCGCGTGGTAATGGTTTCGCCATCGGGCATGACTTTCGGAAAATGCAGCACCATATACAAATGATGCTCATAATGCTCCACCCGCGGACGGATAGTAGGAGTGATCAATTCTTCAATCACCAGCGGATGAATCTCCGGAAATTCGCTATGAAGCTCCCGAATATCGTCCTGACTTGGCCTTATCAACGAGATCCATGAAATGTTGTTGAGTTTGATTGTACGCATAAGTTTGTGGCTTGACAGGTTATTTTATGTCTGATATGTTGGAGATACAAAGGGCTTCGGCCTCGCCTCCGCAAGGGGGCAAAACTCTTTTAACCATTTCTGTCATTCCCGCGAAAGCGGGAATCCAGTGATTAAATCTTTCCAATCTGGGTTGCTTTTCTCAATCAATGCGAGCTTCCATTTTCTATTCCATTTTTTCAATTGTTTTTCTCTTTGTAGTGCGGCGTTGATATCATTTGTTGTCTCATAATACACGAGGTGGTGGATGTGGTACTTTTTGGTAAACCCATCCGCAATGCCTTGCTGGTGTTCAGACATGCGCCGCTCAAGATTATTTGTTACGCCAATGTACAGGGTACCGTTACGCTGACTCGCTAGGATATAGACGTAATAAATTTTTGGCATGCTTGTTATCTACTGGATTCCCGATCAAGTCGGGAATGACAAAAAAACCACCCTTTTAGTATACCAGATCGCCAGAGCAAGGAAACTTGACAAGATATAAAATATATGCTAATATATAGGTACGTCCGGCAGGTTGGTTTGAGCAAATACGCTCGAAAGACCTGTTGGAAGGATAGCTCATTTTTTAACACCATGGAGGTGTCCCATGAAGACCCGTACACTTGCCGTTCTGGTCATCACGGCTGTCCTCGTTGCCTTCTCCGCCTCAGTTCGGGCCGAAAGCCAAGTCCTTTTTTGCACCGGCGGGCCCAGAATTGTAATCAATGGGCCGAATCAAAAGGGGATCGAACTGGTGGCAGGAGAGATGGACAAGGAGTATTGCACCCCGATGGGTGTGGTACTTCGTCTCACTGGGAAGGATCTACCGGAGGTAATGGCATCCCTCCAGGCGGAATTTGGAGGCAGGTTAAAATTTGATGTTTCGACAAGGGGAACGGTAATCTACTTTCAAGTCGAGTACGCGACAAAATGTAAGTAGCAATCGTTCCCAGTCCCGACCCGCTTCTCACAAGGAGGCGGGTCAAAAAAATGTCTTTTTTGTTTTAGAGTTTTGAATAATCCAGAAATGAGCCGTTTTCTGTCATTCCCGCGAAAGCGGGAATCCAGCATATATGTGAATATGGTAAAGCGCCTGGATTCCCGATCAAGTCGGGAATGACATTAATTCACAAAACTCGGTTTTAGCACTCTTGACATGAGAGTGCTAATTGCTCTATACTATAAGGGGTGGGTGGAGAGCTTGTAGCAGGGCAGGGACTCTGCAAAGAGGAACAGTCCGGGACTACAACCCACCTCGTTGTTTTTTCTTATGAAGATGTTAGGGGAGCGGCAGCAATCTATTTTGGGCGCGATTGTGCGCGAATATGTGCGGACTGCGCGGCCGGTGGCATCGCAGGATATTATGCATGGACTGGATTTGGATGTAGGGGCGGCGACGATTCGCAATGAGATGCTGGCTTTGGATGAGCTTGGATATTTGGAGCAGCCATATACGTCCAGCGGCAGGGTGCCGACAGACAAAGGGTACCGGTTTTTTGTGGATTATCTAACCGATGAAGATGGCGAGCTAACCGGCCGGGAGCGCACAAAAATCCGCGAATTATTTGCGGATTCCGACGACGAAGATGTCTTTGTAAAAGAATTCAGCCGGATGATTTCACACATGACCGGAGCTTTTACCGCAGCAGGATTATTTGATGATGCATTATTTTACGATGTCGGTTTTTCTCAGATTTTGAAGGAGCCGGAATTTCAGGATGTTGGCTATCTGGAAGATTTTGGCCGGCTGGTTGATTCGCTGGATGACGAAGTGCGGGGCTTATGCGAGCAATCGCGCAATGCGGCCGGGCGCGTATTTATTGGCAAAGAAAATCCTCTGGCCCAGGGCAGAAGCCATGCGATGATCGTATCGTCATGGCGCCATCCTGCGGGGTTTGAGGGCTTTCTGGCTCTGATCGGTCCGAAACGGATGGATTATCAAAAGGTCATCTCGCTTCTGCACGAAATTAGAAATTTTTAATATAATGACGCCTATGGATCAAGACACAACAAAAGATACTGAAGATATCGAATTGCTTGAAGATGAGGAGATGAATCTGCCGGATGAAGAAAGCAGGCTGAAAAAAATGCGCGAGAAATTGCGCGTGTGCGAGGAAGAAAAGAAGGGATATTTAGATGGCTGGCAGCGGGCGCAGGCGGATGCGGTAAATTATAAAAAGGATGAAGGGAAACGGCTGGAGGATTTGGGACGTTTTATTACGCAAAGCATGTTGAGCGATCTCCTGCCGGTGCTGGACAGTTTTGATCTGGCGCTGCAAAGTTTCTCCGCCTCTGGCGGACAGCAAACTGTCCACAGCCAGATTGAGCAGGGTGTACTCATGATCCGCTCGCAGCTGACCGATGTGTTCAAGAAAAGAGGCGTTGTGCAGATTGAAGTAACGCCCGGCGAGGAATTCAATCCGGAAAAACACGAGTCCATCGGCGAAGTCGAGTCGGACAAACCTGCGGGCACGGTGGCGGAAGAGGTGCAGAAAGGGTACATGCTTGCGGGACGGGTGATCCGCCCGGCGAGGGTGAGATTGGCGAAAGATTAAGAATACTAACAAATAACTACAAACATTATGGCAAAAATACTGGGGATTGATTTGGGGACGACGAATTCGGCGATGGCGGTGATCGAGGCCGGGGAGCCGAAGATCGTGGAGAATAAGGAGGGGAATAGGACTACGCCGTCCATGGTAGCGCTGTCGAAGTCTGGAGACCGGCTGGTTGGATTGCTGGCAAAGCGCCAGGCGGTGACCAACCCGAAAAATACGCTGTACTCGGTAAAGCGGCTGATCGGGCGGAAATTTAGCGATGCGGAAGTGCAGCGCGATAAAGTGCTGCTGCCATATGAAATCAAAGAAAGCGCCAATGGTGGCGTTGAGGTAAAACTTGGGGAAAAATGGATGCGGCCGGAGGAGATTTCGGCAATGGTGCTGCAAAAAATGAAGGCGGATGCGGAGGAGAAGCTCGGGCAAAAAATTGATGAGGCGGTGATTACCGTACCGGCTTACTTTGACGATGCGCAGCGCAAAGCCACCCAGGCGGCTGCTGAAATCGCAGGCTTCAAGGCAAACAGCAGAATTTTAAACGAACCGACCGCAGCAGCCCTTGCATATGGGTTTAATAAAAAGAAAGACGAACAGATTGTCGTGTATGATTTTGGCGGCGGCACGTTTGATTTGTCCGTGCTGGAGGTGAGCAGCGATACGGTGGAGGTGAAGGCGGTAGGCGGCGACACGCACCTTGGCGGAGACGATTTTGACCAGCGTATTATCACTTGGATCGTGGATGAATATAAAAAAGAGCAGGCGATTGATATTTCAAAAGATACGCTTGCATTGCAGCGTCTGAAAGAAGCGGCGGAAAAGGCAAAGCACGAACTCTCAACCACGCCGGAAACGGAAATCAATCTTCCGTTCATTACGTCCGATGCGTCAGGGCCGAAACATCTGGTTATGAAATTCAGCCGGGCGAAGCTTGAAGAAATCGTGGCTGACATGATTGACAAATCAATCGAGATCACCAGACAGGTGGTGAAAGATGCCGGGTTCCAGTTGTCCGACATTGACGAGATCGTGCTGGTAGGCGGGCAGACGCGCATGCCGGCAATCGTAGAGCGGGTAAAAGGTTTATTTGGCAAGGAGCCGAACCGGACGATCAATCCGGATGAGGTTGTGGCGCTTGGCGCTGCGGTGCAGGGAGGCGTGATGCAGGGCGAAGTGAAAGATGTGCTGTTGCTTGATGTAACGCCGTTGTCGCTCGGGATCGAGACGCTCGGCGGAGTCATGACTAAGGTGATTGAAAAAAATACCACGGTGCCAACATCGCGCAGCCAGACCTTTTCAACTGCTGCGGATAATCAGACTTCAGTTGAGATCGTGGTATTGCAGGGTGAGCGCGAGATGGCTGCGGACAATAAGATTCTTGCACGATTTATTCTTGATGGTATTCCTCCGTCGCCGCGCGGCATGCCGCAGGTGGAAGTTGGGTTTGATATAGATGCGAACGGAGTGCTGGCAGTAAAAGCCAAAGAAAAGAAGACAGGCAAGGAGCAGTCGGTTAAAATCGAGGCATCCACTTCGCTTTCCAAAGATGAGATCGAGAAGATGAAAAAGGATGCAGAATTGCATGCGGATGAAGACAAGCAAAAGCGCGAGCAGGCAGACATGCGCAATACTGCGGATACACTGGCCTATACGGCCGAGAAAGCATTGCGCGATGCGGGCGATAAGGTGCCTGCGGATGTGAGAAGCGAGATCGAGCAAAAAATAGCTGCAGTGCGGGGCATAAAAGACGGTGCTGACGCGGATGCCATCAAGCGCGCATCGGAAGACCTGTCGCTTTCGCTCCAAAAAATAGGCGAGGCGATGTACAAAGAGAATCCGGCAGCCGAACAGCCACCGCAACAGCCGGACGAGAATCAGCCCCAATCAGGCGATCAGGGCAGCGCCCCTGGTGCAGAAGACGAACAAAAGTAGTATACTCGGGGTATGCATCTGTCATCGAGTTCGTGGAAAGAAATTTTCTTTTGTGTTGTCTTTCTGTTCTTGCATGTCCTTACTTTTTGGATGTGGTATCGGATCATACCGGTAATCATACAAGGAGATTTTGAACAGTACGGGTTTTTTATCTTTCCACTAGTGCTGCTGATTTTTGCCGCGTCTCTTTTTTCGCTTGTGGTGTTGCTCGTACAGCATAAAACATTGCTTGTTTGCGTAATGACGGCGGCAATACTTGTTCCATTTGGATTGGCTTTTCCATCCACATATATTGCCTTGGGTGTGGTTGTGCTGAATGTCTTGCTTATGTGGTTTGCCGTATCAATGATACGCAAAGAGGTTGCAGCTTCGCTGCTCTATCGGATACCGAAGTTTTTGAAGCACGGGCTGGGGTTTTATTTTACTGCGGTCGCCCTTGTGCTCTCGCTTTTCTATCTGAACCGGATTGATGACCAAAAAGTGTTCTCAATCCTCTTCCCGCAACAATTGTTCGATTTTACATTGCGTGCATTTTCCGGCACGATTCAGGGTGCTACGGGACTTCCGCCGATCCGGCCGGAACAGACCGTAAATGAAATCATGACCGGGCTTGTCCGGACGCAGCTGCAGTCGCAGGGAATTCCATTTGAGAAAATCCCGAAGCAGGAATTAAGTCGCCTGCTTGCATTTCAGCGCGATGAATTTGCAAAGAGTTATGGTATTAGTCTTGGGGGCGGGGAACGGATCGGAACGGTTTTTGCGACCGCTACGATCTCAAAAGTCAAAGATATGATCGGAGAATATACGCGATATCTTCCGCTTGTCGCCGCAGCCGCTTTTTTCTTCGCGTTCAAAGCTCTTTCGATCGTATTTCGTTGGATATCGATATTTCTTGCCGTGCTCTTGATGAAGCTGCTTATTCTTGTTAAGGTGGTAAAAAAAGAAAAACAGCAGATTGAAGCTGAACGGTTGGTATTATAGATGCTGAAAGACGAAAGGCAAGCGCTAAAAGCAAATGTTAAAATACTTTTAGTTTTTGTCAGGAAGCTTTTAGCCACATAATGGCAAAAGATTATTACAAAACACTCGGCATTGCGCGCAATGCGACCAAAGATGAGATCAAAAAAGCTTATCGCAAGCTCGCGCATCAGTACCACCCGGACAAGGGCGGGAATGAGGCGCAATTCAAAGAGATAAGCGAGGCCTACCAAATTCTCTCTGACGATCAGAAGCGCTCGCAGTACGACCAATTTGGAAACGTGTTTGAAGGGGGTGGCCGGGGAGGCGACCAATATTCCGGAGGCTTCCAGTGGCCCGGGGGTTTTCGAGTTGATTTTGGAGAACAGGGTCCGAACGGCGGGGGCTCATCGGCCGGTGATTTTGATTTCTCGGATATTTTTGAAGATTTTCTTGGTATGGGAATGGGAGGTGGCGGCAGGACAAGAACACACGAACGAAAAGGGAAAGACATCCAGATTGATCTTGAGATTCCCTTTGAAGAGTCTATTCTTGGAGCAAAGAAAGAGATTGAGCTGGGAAAGCTTTCGCGCTGTACCCGCTGCAGCGGAGCAGGGGGCGAGCCCGGATCAAAAACAAAAACATGTCCGACATGCCAGGGCAAAGGCAATGTGCAAAAAACCCAGCGCACGTTTCTTGGGTCGTTTACCCAGGTTTCGACTTGTCCGGAATGTTTTGGACAAGGCACGCGCCCCGAAACGGCATGCCAGCAGTGTCGGGGCAAAGGAGTTGAGCAGCGCGTTGAGCAGCTTGAGATCTTTGTGCCGCGCGGCATTCGCGACGGTGAAATTTTGAAAATTACCGGCAAGGGCGAGGCGTCGCTTGCAAATGGTGTTGCCGGAGATCTCTATGCGCATCTGCATGTGCTGCCGCACAAGGTATTCCGGCGCCAAGGGGAGGATATTATTATGGCTCTTCCGATCAAACTCTCGCAGGCGATCCTGGGCGACTCGGTTGAAGTGAATGCGATTGATGGAGCCATTAAGTTGAAAATTCCGGAAGGAACCCAGCCCGGTGATATTCTGAAAGTACGCGGCAAGGGCGCATACCACCCGTCCGGTTACGGGAGAGGCGATTTGCTGGTAGAGATGAAGGTGGACGTTCCGCGAAAACCCGGTAAAAAAGTTAAGGAGTTTGCCGAGGATTTAAAAAAGGAAGGGTTCTAAAAACCGAAAATTTATAATCCAGTAGTACGAACGATCGTTCAAGAAACTGGATTATAGAAATTTTACGGCTGCTGCTATTTTTTCTTGATTTTGGCGATCGTAAAAACGCTTCTCCCGCTCATCGGGTAGCGGCGTTTTTTCTTTTTTCCAGTCCGCTTTTCAGTTTTTGTTCTGGTATTTTTCACGGTAGGCGATCTCACGTAGCTTATGATGGTATTTTTTGGCAAATCGGTGCGATTCGTCGCGCACGTGCTGGAAAAAGAGTTTGACATCAGGCGGGAGCGAGTCGAGCCGTTGGGGCATTTCTCTTCCCTCGATAAAAAGTTCTTCTTCGCGTTTAGCGAGTGCGGCAAGACGAATCGTTTCATGTCCGGGTCGCAAGACGTTTCGGATCGCGTTCAACTGCGGCTTGCCGCCGTCAATGAGCAGCAGATCGGGCGTGCCCCAATCATGCAGGTGCCCGAGCCGCCGCCGCATAACCTCTTGGTGCATGGCCACGTCATTGGGCTGGTCTATGGTTTTAATTTTAAATTTGCGATATTCGGCTTTTTCCGGTTTGCCATTGATAAAAACCACCATGGAGCCGGTTGCTTCGGTGCCGGAAATATTGGAGATATCGTATCCTTCGACGCGTGAGATTGGAGATGAAATATTGAGCAGCGATTTGATGATGCGCTCTATTTTCGGCCAATCCTGGGCATGTTTTTTATGGATGGATCTTTTATGCGTAAGGGGCCGGTGGCTGAAAATATTCTCAATGCTTTCCATCTGATTGCGAAGTTTTGCGGCCTGTTCAAAATTTTGTTTTTTCGCGGCTTCCCGCATCGCGCGCGTAAGTTCCGAGAGAAGTTTCTTCTTCCTGCCAGTCAGGATTGCAATGATATTTTTTATATTCGCTCCGTATTCTTTTTGTAATTTGATATTTGGATTTTGTACGTTGCTTTTGTGACAACAAAAGCTTAAGCATTTTCCGATCTGACTGTTCAGGCACGGCCGTTTATGCAATTGCGTGCACGTGCAGTAGGGGAAGATGCGGCGCAGGAGCGCAAGCACTTCTTTGAGTGCGGGACCGCTCGTGAAGGGGCCGATGTAATCAACCCCGATGTCTTTTCTCATTCTTATCCTGCCGATCCGGTCTTTTTGCAACTGATGCGTGAGAAAAATACGCGGAAACTCGTCGCGCGTAATCGCGACGTAAAAGTAATTCTTGTCGTCGCGCATCAGGATATTGAATTTCGGCAAATATGTTTTGATCAGCTCCGCTTCTTTGATCAAGGCTTCGATTTCGGACTGCGTTTCGATCCACTCAAGCGAAGTTGCCTCGCTTACCATCTGTCGCGTTTTTGTCGAAATGTTTTTCCGAAAATACGAAGCCAGCCGCTTGTGGATATCGGCTGCCTTGCCCACATACACCGGTGTTTTCCCGGTGCGGAAGATATACACGCCGGGGGTATTGGGGCTATTTGTAAACATAGCTTTTACCGTTTGCATTATAGTAACTATATCATGCGTAGCGAAAGCTGGAAAACATGAGTGGTTCATGGTTTTGATTTTTATCTCAAAATCGGGTATACTGTTTTGGTTATGGCAAAGAAAACTTCTCAAAAAACAATACTATCTTCTCGTGAAGTTATCCGTGTGCGGGGAGCGAGGGTGCATAATTTGAAGAATATTGACGTAGAGATCCCCAAAAACAAGCTCGTGGTCATCACGGGGCTTTCGGGGTCCGGGAAGTCTTCGCTCGCGTTTGATACATTGTATGCGGAGGCGGAACGCCGGTTTGTGGAATCGCTCTCCTCGTACGCGCGGCAATTTTTGGGCGTGAAGGATAAGCCGGATGTGGACTCCATTGACGGACTCTCTCCGGCGATCTCGATCGACCAGAAATCCATCTCGCGCAATCCGCGCTCAACCGTCGGCACCATTACGGAGATTTACGACTACCTCCGAATTTTGTTCAGCCGGATCGGCAAGCCGCATTGTCCGAATTGCGGCAAGCTTGTCGGCAGGCAAACGGTTGAGCAGATAGTGGATGCGATTAAAAAATTACCAAAAGACAAGGAGATTTTAATTTTGGCACCGGTGGTCAGCGGGAAAAAAGGCGAGCACCGCTTGATTCTTGAGGAGCTTGAACGTGCGGGATTTTTGCGCGTGCGCATGGATGGGATCGTCTATAGGATTGCGGATGCGCATCTGGTAGCTCTTGATAAGAAAAAACAGCATTCAGTTGATGTTGTCGTAGATCGCTTTACCTATGTGAAAGATATTGATCCCGTTAGAGGCAATGCCTCTAACGGGATTGAGTCAAGCCGTGTCAGGGATTCAGTCGAAACCGGTTTGAAAATAGGGAAAGGTTTTATTGTGGTAAGTCAAGAATCTGCGGATATGCTTTTTTCTGAACACTTTGCATGTGTCGGATGCGGCATTAGCCTGCCGGAAGTGGAGCCACGACTCTTCAGTTTTAACAGTCCGTACGGAGCGTGTCCGACATGTACCGGATTGGGGTCTATGCTTGAAGTAAATCCGGAGTTGGTGTTTCCGAATAAAAATTTAAGCATTGCAGAGGGCGCGATCAGGCCATGGGCATCGGCTTCGCATCGCGTAGGCAGGCAAAGCTGGTACTGGTGGATTCTTGACGACCTTGCCTCGCGCCATGGTTTTTCCCTTGATACTCCAGTGCATAAACTATCGCCGGATGTCCTAACTACTATTTTGTATGGCGAGAGTAACGCGCCAACTGAAATGCGGCATCCAAAACACAAGGCACAGGACTCCGGCGGGTTTGAAGGCGTGATTCCGAATCTGAAGCGCCGGTGGAAAGAAACCGATTCCGAATTTACCCGCGCCGAGATTGAAAAGTACATGGTAATCCAGGCATGTCCCGCATGCACGGGAAAGCGTTTGCGGCCTGAAGCGCTTGGGGTAAGAATCGGCGATGCAAATATTGCGCTGATCAGCGATAAAACTATCAGTGAAAACAGTTTGTTTTTTGCCGGTATGCTCCGGCAGCTTACGGCAAACGAAAAGCTGATCGCGACCCCGCTGGTAAAAGAGATCAGCGAGCGGCTGCAATTTTTAATTGATGTCGGGCTTGATTATCTGACCCTCTCGCGCGAGTCAACCACGCTTGCGGGCGGGGAGGCCCAGCGCATTCAGCTTGCCACACAGATCGGGTCAAAGCTGACCGGTATTTTATATATACTCGATGAACCATCCATCGGCTTGCATCCGCGCGATCATGACCGGCTGATTAAGACTCTGAAAGAGCTTCGTGATCTGGGCAATACCGTGGTCGTGGTGGAGCATGACACCGAAACCATGCTGGCTGCGGACTGGATCATTGATATCGGCCCCGGTGCGGGCAAGCACGGCGGACGGGTGCTGTTTTCCGGAACGCCAAAAGAAATTTTGAAAGCAAAAACACTCACTGGAGAGTATCTGTCAGGACGAAAAAAAGTGGAACGGCGCTTTGGTAGTATGCGCGTACCGTTGTCTCCGCTCGCCGATACCCCTGCTGCTCGCCGCTTTGCAAGCGGAAATCCGCAGCAAAGGTATTCGGCTCGCTTCGACGTTGAAAAAGAAAAGGTTCTCATCATCCGCGGAGCGGCAGAACATAATCTCAAAAATGTTGACGTAAAGATCCCGCTCGGGAAATTTGTATGCGTTTCCGGGGTTTCCGGATCGGGTAAGTCTTCGCTTATTAACGATATTCTGGCAAAAGCCCTGCTTGCCAAGGTTCATGGTGCGCATCTTTTTCCGGGAAAGCACAAGGAAATTCTTGGCATTGAACATATTGATAAGGCAGTGGTGGTAGACCAGTCGCCGATCGGTCGCACGCCACGGTCAAATCCGGCCACCTACACCGGAGCATTTGGCCATATGCGGTCTCTTTTTAGCGCAACACTTGAAGCGCGCACTCGCGGATACGGCCCGGGCAGATTCAGTTTTAATGTAAAGGGTGGCAGGTGCGAGCAGTGCGAGGGTCAGGGCGTGAAAAAGATCGAGATGTATTTTCTGCCGGACGTATATGTGGAGTGCGAAGAATGCCGGGGCAAGCGTTACAATCGCGAGGCGCTTGAGATCGAATACCAGGGAAAAAATATTTCCGAAGTGCTTGATCTTTCCATCGAAGAGGCCTACGCGTTCTTCGAACCGATCCCGTCCATTGCGATGAAGCTCAAAGTGCTCTGCGATGTTGGGCTTGGTTATATGAAGCTTGGTCAGTCTGCTCCTACGCTTTCGGGCGGCGAGGCGCAGCGCGTGAAGCTTGCAACCGAACTGTCTCGTCGCGATACCGGCGACACGCTCTATATTCTTGACGAGCCCACCACCGGTCTTCACTTTGACGATGTCCGCAAACTTCTCGATGTCCTGTCTGCGCTGGTCGGAAAAGGCAACTCTGTGCTGGTGATCGAACATAATATAGATGTGTTGCGCAATGCCGACTGGATCATAGACTTGGGCCCCGAAGGCGGCGAAAAAGGCGGTCAGGTAATCGCCGAAGGCACTCCCACAGACGTGGCAAAAATCAAAAAATCATACACTGGCCAGTGGTTGACAAAAAAATAGTTTTATGCCATACTGCGACCAACAAAAGTTATGCAATGTCTCATAACTTCAATGGTCTTTAGAAGGAGAAGAGTGATGGTCAGTCGAGAAGAATTAGTTCAGAAATTCCCGTGGTTGAATGTACCGAGATTTCAAAGAGAGAATTTCCCGAAGGGCGAAGTCCGAGAGTTGGTAGTAAACTCGCCGGATGAGCTGTTTCGGGAGATGCACCAAATTGCGACAGATGAGTTGGTGCATACGATCTACTATCTGACCAAGGACGGCGAAGACATAGCCGATTCTTGGTGGGAAGGAGAAGAGGATTGCCCTGCGGTGCTCGTAGTCGGTTACGCGGGAGGATGGCAAGACGGAATGATGGACGATGTTCATCGCCGCATAGCATATGTGGTAATGGACATAGCCGACTCGCCAAACCCTTACGATGACCACCACCTGGTTATATACAGGGTAGTATTTGCGTAGTACCGCCGCTCATTTTAACTGGTTCTAGTTGGTTTGATATCGTTGCCTGTCAACGATATTTTTTTTGCCTGAAAAATTTAAATCAACAAATAAACCACGATCGTGGATCATTTGTTGATTTATTTTATTTTCTTTGTTTGTCGGAGTGTTCCCTGATCACGGACGCTGAAAATATGGATTTTGTTGTGGAGCTTCAGCGTGTCTATCATGGTTATAAAATCTTGGGGGAGCGGGCAGTGGCCGATCCATACGCTTTTCTGAAGTGGCTGGAATCGGCATCCGACCAACTCCGCGCGGATCACATCACGTTTGCGGCGCTCCTGTTCGGGGATGTCGAAGATCACGAGCCTCATGACGCCATCTAGTTTAGTCATTTGACGGCGAGGTGTTTTTTGCCGTCTAAGCGTGGCTCTGCCTTTCGGCGTTATGCGCCATTGCGCAGTTTTCTTCGCTCCGATTCGCTCCACAAGTCCTTGCTGTTGCAGACGCCAGAGCATAGTGGAGATCGTTTGTTTCTTAACCTTTTTCTTGCGATCAAGCCCAAGCAACGGCCGCCACAGAGCCGCCTCCGGATAATTTTTCGGGAAAAATGCGTCTAATTGACCCATACCAAATTCTGCAAGCCGCTTGAGTATTGTGTAGGTAATTGAGTTTTCGCGCATACCGCAAGTATAACCAGCTGACAGATTTAAATCAACATTCCGCACACGATCGTGGATCATTTGTTGATTTAAATGTAACTGGTCATTGCTTGAAAAAATAAAAGCAGGCAGCCGAAGCGCCTACTTTACCACAGGGATGCATTGCGTAAATAGCTTTTATATCTTTTAAATTTTGCCAAATGAGTTCCCATCCGTTCCATATTTTTCCCATAGACAGAGGGTGTTTTTGTACCCTTTTTAGTACTCATGCTGGTTAAAAAACTTGCGCATTTTTGACATCGGGATGGACCATGGACATGGAGCTTTATCTCTTCGCGCCACGCATGATTGCCTCTTCCGCTGTGATACTTCTGCAATTCGCTGCCGGAATACAAAGGACAAGTTGGAAACATGTGTGCTCCTTTATTTTTTAGAGAACGATAAGAATATATAGAGAAATGAAATCACATAAGAGAGTATTTTGTCAACCCGTTGACAACTTTTTAGGGTTGAGTACAATTAGCAGTCAGAGGTCGAGAGTGCTAAAAATAGTAGTTAGACGTTAGTGGTTAGCGTTTAGTAAATTTAGATTTACTATTGCCTAATCTCTATTGCCTAATCTCTTTCTAAATGAATATCAATCCATTGGGTGACCGGGTGGTCATCGAGCCGACCAAGGAAAAGGGCGGCAAATTAAAGTCAGGGCTGTATCTGCCCGAAACCGCGGACAAAGAGCGGCCGGAGCAGGGGACCGTGGTTGCCGTGGGGCCGGGCAAACTGTTGGAAGACGGCACGCGCGCGCCGGTGAGCGTGAAGAAAGGCGATCATGTGCTTTTTACGAAGTATGGTCCGAATGAAATTAAGGTCGACGGTACGGAATATCTGATCGCGCGGGAAGAAGATATACTAGCCATTTTAAAAT
>JACQRW010000017.1 GCA_016206285.1 Candidatus Sungiibacteriota bacterium | reverse complement strand
TATCAGTAGTATAGTGCCAAACCAAAATCATGTCAAGCCCGGTTATCCACAGCAACTCATTTGACAAAACCTCTATAATCGCGTATATTTAAAACCTAGGGCAGGACTCATAAACTATGGGTTCTCTGTGTGTCGCAAAAGAGCTTTCTTGCAAAAGAAAGTTCTTTTGTTTTATGATACATCCGTGGACTCGGGCCTGTAGTTTATGAAGTAAAATCCTGCCCTCGACACGCAGAGAAACGAGTGCAAATCTCGTCGGGTCCACGCCAAAAAATCTGTTCTCTCCGAACGGATTTTTTGTTTTGCTTATCACATCGTCAATACAAAAAAATACCCCCACAACCTGATCACTCAAGCTGAGGGGTAAAACAATGAGACTTAATCACTTATATCCAGAAAAGAAAATAAAGGTAAGTGGGCCGGCGATAGTCTTAAGTTCCTGATTGCGGCAAGTTCTAATTGTCTGACGCGTTCTTTTTTCAACCCTCCCAAAATTTTACCTGTTTCTTCAAGTGTGTGCTGTATGCCATCAACCAGGCCAAAACGAAGTTCCACTACTTCTTTTTGTCTGGACGGCAAAGAATTAAGGGCATCTTGCAACTTTACACTGAGTTCCTTCATATCATACTCAATCTCTGGCGAAGGCAGGGAAAGCTGGCCGCTATTCAACAGAGTTTGCACCGGAATCTCGCGGATTACTATGTGCTCTCCGCCTACCTGCTTTTGCATTTCTTTCCACTCTTGACTTTGAAAAAAATCTGGAAAAATATCTTCACGAAGTTGACAGAGCAGTTCCTTCAGCTTGCGAAGTATTATTTCATCTTGCGGCGCTCCTTTGAGTAAAATCCACCTGTTAACAACTGGCAAAGTAACACCGAGCTCTTTTGCAAGCCGGGTCTGCGACCATTTCTTTTTGGCTAAAAATTCAGACAACGCGGCATTTTTTAAGCGCCCGACAAAAGCAACACGAACTGTATCTTCGGCCATATATACTCCTTATCTTGCATTGTACAATGATCTCTCTGTATAGAACAGTAAATGTGCCTGCTTGTCAAGATTTTACAGTCTTGATTTTTTATGGTTAATTAAGTTTGGCGTAAAAAACAAAACAACAAATAGAAGCTTCCGAATATGCACGCCGAAAAAGAACTTTTGATCGCATCAGTCACCCCCCAAAATCTGGAACGGGGCGTTTTGTGGTGGTCGGAAAATCGCGAGGCGGTCAAAAAAGCAAGTGTCGGCCATCTCTGGTGGCAAAATAATATCATCTTTATTGAAGAGAGTTTGGTTATAAAGCCTTCGGAGCTGGTCCGGCGCATGGCGGATATGGGATACGAGCGCACCCAGACCGTAGGCGGCAAAGGACTCATGAGCGTGCGCGGAGGCATTATTGAAATCTGGCCGGTTAATACCGAGACACCATACCTGATCGAATTTGACGGCAATGTTATTTCACAAATCTTGCCACGGCCTAAAATAGAAGAACGATCAAAACCTAAATTGAGCCAGAATCAGGGCATTGAAAAACTTCCCGCAGGAAGTTATGTCGTACACATTGACCATGGCATCGGAATATTCCAAGGTATTCAATCGGCGGTTGAAAATTCAAGTCAACATTTTTTAGACGATCGTCAGAAAATTGTTGACTCAAATACCTCCTCATTCTTCAAGATAGAGTACGCCTCGCCTGGTGCGGGTCGAGAACCGGATATTCTGTATGTTCCGGTTGATCAAAAAGACCGACTCTCGCCGTACGTCGGGTTTGAAACGCCGCATATACATAGGCTTGGCGGCAGTGTATGGGAAAAAACCAAACGGAAAGTAAAAGAAGAAACGGAAAAACTTGCGCGAGAACTTCTGGCGCTTTACGCAAAACGGCATATTGTGGAGCGTGCTCCATATATGGGTGATGCCGGACTTGAAGAAGAAGTTATCAGCCGGTTTCCTTTCCAAGAAACACCGGATCAGATCAAAGCAGAAGAAGAAATCATGGCAGACCTTGCCCGTCCGCAGCCAATGGATCGGATTCTCTGCGGAGACGTGGGTTTTGGCAAGACCGAGATCGCGATCCGTGCCAGCCTTCGCGTGATCGCATCCGGAAAACAAGTCGTGTTGCTTGCTCCCACCACTGTGCTTGCAGCACAGCATGAGCGCACGCTCAAAGAACGCTTTGCGGATACTGCCATATCCGTAGGCATGCTTTCGCGCCTTACGCCAAAACATGACGAGAAAAAGATTCTGCACGGACTTGCAGCAGGAACCATGGATTTCGTGGTCGGCACGCATCGCCTGCTTTCAAAAGATATTACTATAAAAAATCTTGGATTGGTCATCATAGATGAGGAGCAGAGATTTGGTGTCAAACAGAAGGAGATTCTCAAAGGCCTGCGCCTCGGCGCGGGTCTCGCAGAAAATAAACCTGCTCAATCACCTTCCGATCAACCGCAGACGATTGAGACTCCCCATGGAGTTGACGTGCTCTCACTCTCCGCAACTCCCATCCCTCGCACCATGCAACTAACACTTGCGCGCGTGCGCGATATCTCGTTTCTCAAGACTCCCCCTCCGGACCGGCTGGCGATCCACACCTTTGTCCTCCCCTATACGCAAAAAACCATCGCCGAAGCAATGCGTGCCGAACTTGAGCGCGGCGGCCAGATTTATTTTCTGCACAATCGCATTGAAACTATCGGAGCCGTCAAACAAAAATTGGAGAAACTGCTTACCCGAACAGCTTCATCTAAACATTTCTCAGACGATCGTCAGAAAATTGTTAAGATGAAAAAACACCCGCGGATTGGCGTTATGCATGGGCGCATGCAAGAAGGTGAGATGATCAAAGTCATGAATGAATTTAGAAATAGAGAAATTGATATTCTACTTGCAACCACCATTATCGAAAACGGTCTTGATATCTCATCCGCGAATACGCTCATTGTGGATGACGCCACGTTGATCGGCTTGGCCGAAGCGCACCAGCTGCGCGGCCGCGTGGGCAGGAGCAGCAACCAGGCATTTGCGTATTTTCTCTACAAGCCCCGTCATATGACCGAGAAAGCTGCAGACCGCCTGCAGGCATTGCAGGACTACGCCGATCTTGGCTCCGGATACGACATCGCCCTGCGCGATCTTGAAATCCGCGGTGCCGGCAACATCCTGGGCCGCGAACAATCCGGCACCATCAATAAAATCGGCCTCAACCTCTACTACCAGATGCTTGCTGATGCGATCGAAGATATTAAAACAGAACACAATCTATAATCCAGAAACTTAGACGATCGTCTGTGGTACTGGATTATAGAAAAAGTCTGATACAAACCTCGTATCAGACCTTAATTTTTGTCGGAACTAAAAACCATGATAACGAACACCCTTACCATAAACTGTTTGGATTACATCATCTCCAAACCGTTTCCGTAAACGCGCCACAGCATTATCCACCCGTCGACCCTCGAGAAATTCATCACCCCAAACATTGCGCAACAGTTCTGCATATGTGCAGAGATTCTCGCCGTGCGACTGGAGATACACAAGCAGCCGTTCATCTATAGTACCACGCTTCGGCCATAAAGGTGCATGCAATGTAACTATAACTGTTGGATTTGGTACAATCGCGAGGTTGATATTAATTGAAAGTGCTTCTTCGTGACCAAGCATGTTGTGTTGCACAATCCATTCCGCTATAAATTTTTCTGTAGCCGTTTTAAGTTGTCTCAATTTTCGCTCTTGATCCATATCAATTCTCCTTCGTATTGTAAAATAAAAGCTGATATATCAGTACCAAAATTAAGCCAATAAAGCAATCGATTTGCCACTCCCTTGTCTTTATATTACCCTTAAAGTCAATATGAACTCTGATCTCCCTTATCTTCATGCGTTCAATCTGATCAACGGCGTTGGTGCGGCATCGTTTCGCGCGTTGCGGGAGCGGTTTGGATCGTATGAGACTGCGTGGCTGGCGGCGGCGGGTGAGATTCGGGCGTGCGGTTTGCGCCAGCAAGATACGGCGGATGCAATTATTGCGGATCGCCCGACGATTCACCCACAACAAGAATATGAAAAAGTCTTACATGCGGGTGTTTGGCTGGTCACGGATACTGACGAAAGCTATCCTCTGCTCCTGAAAGAAATTCCAAATCCTCCGGCAGCACTCTACGGAAAGGGGGCGCAACTGCGGGAATTATTTTCTGATGAGAGCATCTCTATTGGCATTGTCGGCACGCGCCGCACTACGGCATACGGGCTGCAGGCAACAGAGAAAATCGTAGCCGATCTCGTATCCGCAGGCACAATTATCACGAGCGGACTTGCGCTTGGTATTGATACCAAGGCGCACCAAACCGCATTGGATGGCAAAGGTACGACTATCGCAGTAGTCGGGTCCGGATTGGACGAATCCGTGCTCTTTCCGCACGAGAACATAAAACTTTCCCGCAAGATTATTGAGAGCGGCGGCACCATACTCTCTGAATATCCGCCGTTTGCCAAAGCGCGGCGAGAATACTTTCCCATGCGCAACCGGATCCTTTCGGGATTGTCCCGCGGCATTGTGGTGATCGAGGCAAGGGAAAAATCCGGCGCGCTGATCACGGCGCGTTTTGCGCTGGAGCAGAATCGCGAAGTGTTTGCCGTGCCCGGATCGATTTTTTCTCCGACATCGCACGGACCTAATGCACTGATCCGCGAAGGCGCAAAATTGATCGCATCCGCAGCAGACATACTTGACGAGTTTGGAATTGTGTACCAAGATGAAGCGCGTCAGCATGCGGATGTAAGTAAAGCCGAAGAAACATTGCTTATTCTGCTTGAAGAAGCGCATTCGGTTGATGAGATGAAAAGAAAATTGGAAATGCAAACTGCCGATCTTCTTGCCACGCTCTCGCTGCTGGAATTAAAAGGACTGGTGAGAATTATGGGAGTGGATATGTATCAGAAGGTGTAAACCGCTCATGAATATATTTTCCGCTTAAGTGGTTCGAGTACGAACCAAAGTCGCGGAGAAACATATTCATTCGCTTTTCGCGAAAATTATGAAACTGGTCATCGTCGAGTCACCGGCAAAATCAAAAACGATTTCAAAATATCTCGGGCGCGAGTACACGGTCAAGGCATCCGTGGGGCATGTGCGCGATCTGCCCAAGAGCAATAAAAACGCGATAGACATCGCGCACGGTTTTGCGCCGCACTATGAAATTTCCAAAGGAAAAGAAAAAGTGATCAGCGAACTTGCCGCATCCGCAAAAAAAGCAAGCGAGGTGCTGCTCGCCACCGACCCTGATCGCGAGGGGGAGGCAATCGCCTGGCATGTGGCGCAGGCGCTCAAATTGAAAAATCCCAAGCGCGTGGTATTTCACGAGATCACGGAAAGCGCGGTAAAAAATGCCATTGAACACCCGCGGCTTATAGACCAGAATCTGCGCAAAGCGCAGGAAGCGCGCCGCGTACTGGATCGTTTGGTCGGGTACGATCTTTCCGGCCTGATCTGGAAAAAAGTACGCTACGGGCTTTCAGCCGGCCGAGTGCAATCTCCGGCGCTTCGCATATTGATGGAGCGCGAACGCGAGATCCGCGCATTCAAGCCCGAGGATTTTTGGGTGATTACTGCGGACGTGGAGACCGATAAAAAAGAGCCGCTTACGCTTACCTGCTCCGAAGAACCAAAAACACAGGAAGACGCGGATGCCATTCTTGCAAAGGGCAAAAAAAACAAATGGTCGGTCAAAGACGTGACCGAAAGCGAAACAAAGCGCAGCGCGCGGCCGCCGTTCACCACCTCCACCCTGCAGCAGGCCGCATCATCGCGCCTGGGCATTTCTCCGTCGCGCACTATGGGCATTGCGCAAAAGCTCTATGAGGACGGCCACATCACCTATATGCGCACGGACAGCATATCCCTGAGCACGGCGGCACAGCAGCAGATACTTGGCGTGGTTGAAAAAATGTACGGCAAAAATTATGTCCATGCACAGCACTACAAAACAAAAAGCAAGAACGCGCAGGAAGCGCACGAGGCGATCAGGCCTACGGATGCGGCCAGGCAAAGCGCCGGAAGCACCGAAGAGCAACAGCGATTGTACCGCCTGATCTGGCAGCGCACCGTGGCAAGCCAGATGGCGCCTGCGCAGCTGTTGAAAACAAAAATCATCGCGCAAGTCGGCCCGCCTGCGCAGGCAGGCAATGACAGCACCGTGCCGGATTTTTTCGTAAACGGTTCGCGTACGCTTTTTGACGGCTGGCTTAAAGCAGACCCGCATGCTAAAGGCGAAGATGTGGAATTGCCGAGGGTCGCTGTTGATGATTCGCTTACGCTGCTCGACATCAGAGACGAGCACAAGCAAACCCAGCCGCCCGGCCGCTATTCTGAAGCCGGGCTCGTGAAAGAGCTTGAGAAGCGCGGTATTGGCAGACCATCCACTTATGCGTCCATTATTAAGACTCTGCACGACCGCGGGTATGTGGAGCGTGAGAACAGAAGCCTGAAACCCACGGACACCGGCGAGGTGGTCAGCTCGTTTCTGGAAGACCAATTTGCAGACTACATCAGCGATTCGTTTACTGCAGACATGGAGGACAAGCTTGATGACATTGCCGAGGGCACGGCCGAATATGAAAAAATTCTGGCTGATTTTTATACTCCTTTCACTAAAGACGTGGCCTCTAAAAAAGATATTCCCAAACTCACCACGCTCGGCGAGGCGCCAAAAGGCATCACCTGTCCTCTCTGTAATGCGGACATGGTGGTCAAGCTCGGCAGATTGGGAAACTTTTTAAGCTGTTCGCGCTTCCCGGATTGCGTTGGCATGCGCGGGCTCGACGGCACTGAACGCGAAGGACCGAAAGAGACCGGCGAGCACTGCCCCGAGTGTAAAGACGGCCAGCTCATCGAGCGCGACGGCAAGTTCGGCAAATTTGTCGCGTGCAACAGGTATCCGAAGTGCAAATATATCAAAAAAGATGAGAATAATCTGGGTGGTGAGAGAACCGGTGTCGTCTGTCCGACATGTAAAAATGGAGAAATGGTGGGCCGCCGCGGCCGATACGGCATATTTTACAGCTGCTCAAATTATCCCAAGTGCACATATGCCATCAAGGCAAAACCTACCGGCGCAATCTGCGATCTGTGCGGCTCCCTTATGATGGAAGGCACCAAAACCATTCCCGAACGCTGCTCTAAAAAAGAGTGCCCAAACCATAATCCGCAGAAAATAAAGGCTTGATATTTTTTTCTGTCATTCACGAGCGGAGCGGGCGGGAATGACAAAGGCGAACTATCCTGAGTTATACTTTTCATATGCATACGCGAATCGTAGTGCTTGCTGCAGGCAGAGGAACCCGTATGAAATCGGAGACGCCGAAAGTGCTGATCCCGCTTGCGGGCAAACCTATCCTGCAGCATCTTATGGATGCGATTACGTCTTCGGGCGTGGACCCGAAACCTCTTATTGTAGTTGGCGAGAACCAGCCGCTCATTGAATCCACGCTCGGCCGCGACAACTACACGTATGTGCGCCAGGACAAGCCCCTCGGTACGGGCCATGCAGTCAGGTGCGCCGAATCGTATCTTGCCCCGGACACGGAAAATGTGATCGTGCTCTACGGCGACCACCCATTTGTAAGCACCGCGACCATCCGGAACCTGCACCGGCTTCATGAACAGGAAAACGTCGTGATCACGATGATGACGACCGCGCTCGAAGATTTCATCGGCTGGCGCGCGCCCTTTGCGGATTTTGGCAGAATTTTGCGAAACGACCGCGGGAAGATATGCGGGATCGTCGAGATGAAAGACGCAACGCTTGAGCAGCTTATGATACCCGAAGTGAACCCTGCGTTTTTCTGTTTTAAAGCAGGCTGGCTCTGGCAGAATCTGAAATTGCTGACCAATGACAACGCGAAACATGAATATTATCTGACCGATCTTGTTCGGCTGGCTATCAGCCAGAACAAACGCATCGCTTCGCTCTCCATTGATCCGCTGCAAAGCATCGGCATCAACACGCCCGAGCATCTCGAAATCGCCAGACGCATGGTTTCAAGTCCGCATCTCCTTGATTCTTAACGAAAACTGCGTTATATATTTTACATCGGCACGTTTACAAAAAGGAGAAATGAATAATGAGCAAGCACAAAAAATCCAAAACGCAGACATTCAATGAGCGCACCCCGTTTCTGCTCCGCAATGTGGTTGGTGCAGTGTGGAGTACCCCATCTTTGGAAATTGCCGAGGCGACCGTGATTGAAATTGATCATCATCTGAAGCTTGATGGAATCAAACACGGACCGGCGGTGAGCGCCCATATGTTTTATTCCGTACAGGATGGAGATGAGTCATATATCGTACTGGTCGGATCTGGCTCCATGTTTAATCCGAATTTCACTGCGGTTGCCGGCATGTGCATCAAGCGGCGTAATGGCGATCGCCTGCCCGAATCAGACAAAACCAGAGAATTAATAAACACGATATACGATCAATGGCGGAAAGATGACAAGCATAACCGGAAGCAAGTACGGCTATTTGTAAGAACAGTACACCAGCGCAGAAATAAATTGTCTATATAGACTAGCAATAGACATACCCCCAGCCAGCCAAAAGGTTAGCTGGGGTTTTTCATTTGTCTGTATAACCATTTTCCGGTCAGGCGCGTTGCAGAGAGCATGGACAAAAAACGAAAGAATGTGGTGGTCATCGGCGGCGGCACCGGAAGCGCAATAGTATTGAAAGGATTAAAAAAGTATCCTGTCGCGCTCTCCGCAATTGTAGCAACTACGGACAGCGGCGGCTCTTCAGGGTTTATCGCCGAACAGTTCAATATGGTTTCTCCCGGAGACATGCGCCAGTGCTTTGCCGCGCTTGCCGGAGCGCAGTTTGATTTTCTCAACGAACGCTTCCGGACCAGATTTCTCAAAGGCCACACCTTTGGCAATCTTCTGATCGCCCGCTACTTTGAGAAAACCAAAAATATTCAGCATGCGCTCGACGCACTGCTTGCGCAAACCAACACAGACGGCGCAGTGCTGCCTATGCTGCTCAGGCCTGCCGCACTTGTCGCGCATCTCAAAAACGGGCGCGTCCTGCGCGGCGAACATGCGATCACTCTTTCGCGCAAAATCCGCACACAGCTCAAAAGCATCACCGTATCCCCTGCATTACCCAAAGCCAACCCTCGCGCTGTTGCCGCCATCAAACATGCCGACGTTATCATTATCGGCCCGGGCAATTTGTATGCGAGCATCCTTCCTCATTTTTTGCTCCCGGAAATCCGCGCCGCATTCATCGCCTCTCCCGCCCAAAAAATCTATATCGCCAATCTCTTCACCCAGCCCGGCCACACCGACCACTTCTTTGTTTCCGACTACCTTGCCGTCCTCGCCCGCTTCATCGGCCAAGACCCCTTTACCCACATCCTCTATAACACCGCCAAACTCCCCTCATCACTCATCAAAACTCACCAAAACAAAATAACCGGCTCCCCGGTCCGCATTACTCCCGAATCAAAAAAAGACCCCCGCTACATCGGCCGCCCCCTTGCCAGCACCACCACCAAACCCCGCTCCCCCTCCGACCCCCTCTCCTCCATCCGCAACCCGTTTTTACACGATGCGGACAAGCTCGCGAAAGCTATTGCGAGTGTTCTATCTATAGAAACTTAGGTATAAGTAAATGGTGAACCAAATCTAATGAAACGTCGACATTTATCTACGATTACCAGAGATGCGTAGGCGAGAGGAACTCCTATCACAAAATAAATAAATATAAAGCTCCCGAAAGTGGGCCATATGAAGAGACTATAAAAAGAGCCCACGACAGGTGTAGTGCTGGCATTTTGCTCTTTTGGCTTCTCGAAAGCCAAAGAGCGAATAAAGCTAAGATGCGATATTTTGGCAACACGAATTGAGTCATATATCTTTCTTGTTTCGCCAAATTTAATAGCGTGGTTATATGAACCCTTTATATCAATGTTTAAAAGAACAGGATATCTCTCACTAGAACTTGCTTCTACTTGTCGATAATTTTGTGCGTAAATACCAACATATAAGAGTCGGATGGGTATTTTTACAAACGAGGATAAATCTTCTACTACTTTCTCAAATTCACCATCTTGTTGTTCTATGAAATTGGGCTCCTTGTTTTGCGATTGTGGAGAATTATATACAACATGTCTTATCTCCGTTATGTCTTTTATATGCCAAAAAAGTGAAAAAGTTATTACATATCCCATAAAGAGTAGTAGTGTTGCCCTTCCTATTACTCCAAAATTCCGTTTAAACCACATGGGGAACTCGTGACCACAAATATTATTTTTAGGACTCATACCAAATCTATAATATAGGAGCTCATTTTACACCCCTGTTCCCTAATCATTTTGGAGAGGATGCCGCGGAGTTCTTCTTCGGAGAAGAATTATTGAACGCATTTTAGTCTTGGTCTTAAGCCGGATACTTGACTCCACTTAACTTTGCCATCATAACATAATCTACCAGCGACAATGCCAGGATGTATACTAAGATTCTTTGCAAAATCAATAATCCCTCGTTTGCTTAAGGGTTTTCTTAAGAACTCGATATAGCTTTTTTCTGAAATCAATTCGTCACCAGCAAATTTATTTGCCTCTTTTTCCTTTTCTTGAACTACAGATAATGCTTTGTCATCAAACTCGATGAACTTTTCTTTCTTTCCGTGTAGCACTAGGTGGCCGATCTCATGGTATAAGTTGAACCAAAAGATATCAGCCCATGGATAATAAACACTCAGTTGAATTAATGGATTATTATTAATCCACCGAACTGCGGCGCTCACTCCGGTGCCAGAAAAATGAGGGATATATATTAAAGATACGCCTGCGTTACTTAAGATTTTCACTAATTCTTTAGAGAATTCACTTGGATCATTAACAGACAACAATTTAATTTTTGGTAAAGACTCTTTTAGCTTCGATTCTGAATATTCTGGAAGGCTTTCTTTCTTAAACTCTAATTCTCCACACCTAAGCCAAGTTGCGATGGCCTCAGTTTTTATTTCCAGCCCAGACTTTTTTCGATACGCGACAGCCTCAGTATTTTGAACAAAAAATAGAGAATTAACACCAAAAAATTTCCAAAGATTTTCAACTTTTTTATCGCTATTGGTAGCCTGCTCAACATATCCTCTTTTCACAAGTTCTTTATATGGAAACTTCGGCAGTAGACCAGCTTCCTTTCTTAACAAAGGAGCACGTTCGAGACGAATCTTAGTTTCTTGATAGTTCTTTTCAAGATTGATCCAAAAAGAAGCTGATCCACCTAATGCGTTCTCTAAAAGTAGGGCTGTTTCAATAGTAATAGAAGCCTCACCATTTATAATTTGACTGATATGTTTTTCCGTAAGACCAGTTCGTTCACTCAGATTTTTTTGCGACATACCTTCTCGTTCCAAAGAGCGAGCTATTATATAACCTGGATGTATTGCCTTGTTTGGATTGTAAACCATAATTCAGTGGTAATCTTTAAAAATCTCTATTATTTTTATTGATGTAATAGTCTTATAATTATCTATGCGGAAATTTGGATCACTATTATGATTGGGTCTGAAAATTATGCGATTTTTATCATCAACATCGACAGCAAAATAGCCCTTATACTCAGCCTTGAGGGGATGCGGCCTATAACTTTTTGGCACATCAAATAGGCAATCGGCTGCTCGCAACACTTCAATAACAGCAAGAAGATCATCGGCGATTTGCTCGCCCTTTTTCCTAAATTTCTTAAATAAGGCATCATAGTTGTTTATCAATATCTCGTGTTTTGGGTTGTCGAATTCTAACTTCATAATAACACAGGTATAATATATTGTGCAAGTTTTTCTTTACCAACATGGTAAAGAAATTATACCTTAATAAATAAAAGGGTGCAAGCCCTTTTATTTAGAAGTTATCCACAGCCCAAATCTGTAGATTGTATCTAAGTCTCCATCCTCTGTCCACTGATCATCTTAGACAAGATGCCGCGGAGTTCTTCTTCGGAGAAGAATTCGACTACTATTTTGCCGCGCTCGCCCATGCGCTGGAGCTGGACCTTGGTGCCAAGCTGCTCCTGCAGGCGGTTTTGCCAGTCGCGGAGTTCGGGATCCTGTACCGAATGGGAGGGGCGTTTTCGCGGGGTAAGCGTCTTGCCTCCCACCTGGCGCGCGTGGGCCTCGGCGGCACGCACGCTCATATGGTCGCTTATAATATCATGGTAGACTTGCAATTGCTTTGCCGGGTCATCGCCTGCCATGAGAATGGCGCGGGCATGGCCCTCGGTAATGATGCCGGTGTTGAGGCTGGATTGTACTTCCAAAGGCAGAGACAAGAGACGGAGCACGTTTGCTACGGCCTCGCGCGATTTGCCGATGCGCACGGCGATTTCGCGCTGCACCAGATGGAATTCGTCTATCAATTGCTTGTAGGCGCGGGCGCGTTCGATGGCATTCAGGTCTTCGCGCTGCACATTTTCGATGATCGCAAGTTCCAGGCGCACGCGGTCATCCGGCACGCCGCGACGGATAATAGCCGGAATTTGCGAAAGGCCGGCAAGTTTTGATGCCCGCCACCGCCGCTCGCCCGCAATCAATTGGTAGTGCACTTCAAGTCCGCCCGAGGTCTCGATCTCGCGCTTGGTCACCAATATCGGCTGCAGCACGCCGTGCTCGCGGATAGAGCGTGCCAGATCCTGCAATGCTTCTTCATTGAATTCGCGGCGCGGCTGAAACGGATTTGCCTCTATTTTCTCAAGCTCGATCCAAAACACAGACTCGCCTCTGCGGGGGGTAAAATGATCTTCGTAGCTTCGCGCAAGCGGGGCTGATGTGCCGCCGCTTGCGTCTCCATTCGTGGAAGCTTGCGGAGTTGAAGACGTTTGAATTGGGGGGACGATCGTGCTTGGCTGCTGAACTGGCGGGTATGAGGGATCAACTAAAGGCATCGGATCGGGGGCAGAAATTTCATTTGCAGGATCGAGTATGGGCGCGATGGTCGGCAAAACAGCAGCCGGTGTTGGCGGAGTTGGTTCGTTTTGGGTATGATCCTGGCCTGTTCGGTCAGGAATAAGAGACTCAAGTCCTTTACCTAAAGGATCCACGGAGAATTTTCAATTTTCAAATTTCAATTTTCAAACGGATTAGTTTGAGAATTGAAGCATTGGAAATTGATTAAAAATTAGAAATTATAAATTGAAAAATTAAACTACCCGTATTTCCTCCATTCTCAAGATTTCTTGCGCAAGACTACGGTATGCTTTGGCGCCGTGACTGTAAGGCGCGTAATGCAAAATAGTTTTGCCGTACGACGGGGCTTCAGCCAGGCTGACATTGCGCGGGATCACGGTGTCAAACACATACCCGGGAAATTTGCGTTTGATCTCTTTGGCAACTGCCCGGTGCAGGCGCGACGTGCGGTCATACATAGTAAGCAAGGCGCCCATGACCCCCACGCGCGTTTTTAGATTGGCGTTGATCATCTGGATCGTGTGCAGCAGATCGGCCAGACCTTCAAGTGCGTAATACTCGCACTGGCTGGGGATGATGATCTTCTGTGCCGCCGTGAGCGCGTTGATCGTAAGCAGCCCCAGGCTTGGCGGCGAATCAATGATAATAAAATCGTAATCAAGCCGGACCGTATCAAGCGCTTCCTTTAGTTTATACTCACGCCTTGGCATGTCAACCAGCTCCACACCTGCACCGGCAAGCGCCGACGTGGCGGGCAAGATATCCACTCCCAAAATGCCGGTTTTTGTGATCGCGTTTTTCACATCCGCCTTGCCGATAAGCGCATGATACACTGAAGTTTCGATGCGCTTGGGATTGAGACCCATGCCCGAAGTTGCATTGGCCTGCGGATCAAAATCTACCAGCAGCACTTTTTGGCCGAGTGCTGCAAGAAAAGCCGCCAAGTTGGTGCTGGACGTGCTCTTGCCTACCCCTCCTTTTTGATTGCAAAGCGTAATAATGCGTGCCATGTCTTTTCATGATACGCCTGATCGCCCAAGAATTCAATTCTCCGGGCAGTTGAAATTTTATCTCTATTAGCCTATAATCTTCAAAGATAGGGGCGAGTGGCGGAATGGTATACGCGTAGGTCTCAAAAACCTATGAGGGCAACCTCGTGTGGGTTCGAGTCCCACCTCGCTCATTTTTTAAAAATTCCGTGAGGGGACAAACAGTCGGTGACTGTTTGTCCGTGTCGGTTCGAGTCCGACCATCGGCATTATTTTTTTCTTGCTGCAAGCGTGACGAGATTTTTGAGCAGCATGGCGACGGTCACCGGGCCGACTCCGCCGGGTACCGGGGTGAGATGGGATGCTTGTTTTGCAACCGATACCGGATCAATGTCGCCGACGAGTTTTCCGGAGGATTCGGAAGTGCCGGCATCTATGGCTATTACGCCGTCTTTGAGCATATCCCCTGTTACAAAATGCGGCTTGCCGATACCGGAGACCACGATGTCGGCTTTTTGCAGCAATTGTTCAGGGTGGCCGGTCTCTTCAGTGATCACACTAAAAGTTACGCCCTCCTGCAGCAACCAGAGCGCCACAGGCCTGCCGACAAGATTGCCCGCTCCGAGAATCGCAATGTGCTTGTTTTGATATGTAATCTTATATTCTTCCAGCAGGGTCTTTATCGCACCGGCAACCGGAGGCATGACCGTGCTTTTGCCGACAATAAAACTACCGATCGCGCGGCCGGAAAGCACATCAACATCTTTTTCCGGCGGAATCGCGTTCAGAATATACTGCTTATTGATATGGCCGGGCAATGGCAACTGGATAATGACTCCGGTATTGTGCGGCTCGTGCACCAGCTCGGCAATCCGCTTGCGAAGTTCGTTGGTCGTGACCTTCTCATCAAATCTATAGATGCGCACGTCAATGCCGATCTCCTCGGCTGCTTTTTTCTTTTGCGCAACAAATTTTTCGATCACCGGATCTGTGCCAATCACTACCACCCCCAGCCGGATCTTTTTTTTCATTGCCGCAACCTCTGTCTTGAGTCCGGCAAGAATGTGCTCCGAAAGCTTTTTTCCATCAAGTAAAACCATACAGTTATCGTAGCTTATAATTAAGAAAAGGGGAAGTTATACTCCCCTTTCGACTGGCTGATATCTCCGCCCTAAACAGTCTCTCCACCAGGAACCATATCTTCCGCACAGCCATGCGGCGAGCAGCACAAAACTTCCGCACATCAAAACCCAATCCATAGGCACATCGTGCCATATCCCAAAGGAGACTGTGAACATAGCCGCGGGCTTCCATTTCAGCACTTCATGCGTGTTGCGTTCACATTGGTTCCGTAAACGAAAATAACCAAGTATTTTTGGCATGAGCACAATGGCCAGCACGACTACTATATAGGTATATTTTGCTACGCCTACCAACAGAAGATAAGGCAAAGGCACGTCCAACAGGTAACCGATAACACATACAAGTGTAAGCAGAAATCCGTACAATAGTTTCTTTATCACCAAACTCTCCTTTGTATTACAATGGAAATTTTGTGCAAAGAGCTTTTACTCTCTTCTGTATGACAGAAAGGCTGCCTTTGGTCAACGTGTCGCTGATGAGCGCAGCAATTTCCTTCATCTCTTTTTCTTTCATGCCGCGTGTGGTGAGCGAGGGGGTACCGATGCGGATGCCGGAAGGATCAAACGGCGAGCGCGTGTCGTGGGGAATGGTATTGCGGTTGACGATAATGCCTGCCTGTTCCAGCTTGTCCTGCGCCTGCTTGCCGGTAAGTCCCCTATTGGTAAGATCAATCAGCATGAGGTGATTGTCTGTGCCGCCGGAGATGAGCGTAAAACCGAGTTGCTGGAGGTGCTTGGCAAGCGACTTGGCATTTTTTACAACCTGTTTGGCATATTTTTTAAATGCGGGGGTTGCTGCTTCACTTAGTGCGATTGCGATGGCTGCGGTCTGGTTGTCATGCGGGCCGCCTTGCAGACCAGGGAAAACGGTTTGGTCAATGGCACGGCTTATGCTGACTTTGGTGCCTGGTCCGCCGGCTGGCGGATTTTTTTTGGATGCGATCATGTGGTCATTGCGGGAAAAAATAAGCGCGCCGCGCGGGCCGCGCAATGTTTTATGCGTAGTAGTGGTAACTACGTCGGCATATAAAAATGGCGAGGGATGGCTGCCCGCAGCAACAAGCCCTGCGATATGAGCCATGTCCACCATCAGGAACGCGCCAATCTCTTTGGCGATATTCGAGAATTTTTGAAAATCAATAACGCGCGGATACGCGGTAGCACCGGCAATGATCATTTTTGGTTTTTCCTTGCGGGCGATTTTTGCGATTTCGTTATAATCAAGAAAGCCTTTTTTGGTGACGTCATAAGATACCATACGGAACAGTTTGCCCGAAAAATTTGCCGGGCTTCCATGTGTCAAATGCCCGCCGGACGAGAGCGCCATACCCATGACCGTATCTCCCGGCTTGAGCAATGCGAAATACACCGCCATATTTGCCGGAGAGCCGGACAGCGCCTGTACATTGACGCTCCACTCGTCCCCGAGCTTGAACAGTTTTTTGGCGCGTGTGATCGCAAGCAGCTCGACATCATCCGCAACCGCATTGCCCGCGTAGTAACGCTTGCCCGCGTACCCTTCGGAGTACTTATTGATGAGCGGTGATCCGATGGCTTCCAGCACCGAATTTGACACGATATTTTCCGAGGGAATCAAATCAAGCGTCTCATTCTGGCGCTTTGTTTCTGCTGCAATTAATTTTGCAACTTGCGGATCCGATTTTTTTAGGTACATTCCAAAAATTAGGCGCTGTTAATCTCCCAGTCCTTGTGCATTTGCGGGATCATCTGGTGCGGACTCCAGGATTTTTTGAGCTCTTCGAGATTCTGGGAACGCTGGTATTTGCCGCCCTCGCCGACGTAATCAGGATCGGCGCTGACCGGCTCGACTTCGTAGAACACCATCTGTCCCACGCGGCGGCCTACCACAAGCGGGATCATAAAGTGCTGGGAATTATTGGTAATCTCCATGGTCCAACGATTGAAATAGCCGATATCGCCCCAGCCCGCGTCTTTGCATACTTCGATGAAATTGCGGCCCATGGATGAACGCGCGTACATTTTTGCAACCGTGCAGTTTTTGCCGCCGATAAATTCTTCCGTATGGCCGAGAATGGTTTCTCCGGGACGCAGTAAAATAATTTTGTCGCTCGGTTTGATGTTTTTAAGGTCCACTCTAATGCGATCAGATACCTCGTGTGCGCCTTCTGCCTGATACGGCCCCTGCCAGACCCGTTTGGTAGACTCTTCGTCGTAAAGATTGTGCAGCGTGGCGCGCCCGTCCGGATGGCCTTCGCGCCAAAACCACTCTCCTAAAGAGATGTCATAGCTCACGGTTTTGAGCTTGCGTTCGTCAAACGGATCAATGACGATATTCCCCTCTTTCCAATGGCGTAAAATCGCGTTGCGAGATAGTAACATGAGAATAGTAATTAGAGATTAGCGAATAGTCATTAGTGAATAAGAGATAAACTGCAGTCGCTGCTCTCTTGGTCTTATCCTACCATGCCGGAGAACAGTTTATCAAGTTCTGCTTTGGTGATCATGCCGGTACGCAGAATGATCGGTGCGGCACCGGTGCAATCAACGACAGTCGAAGGCTGTCCGGCAAGTTCTCCGGCATCAATTACCAGATCGGGCGACAGGTGAGATTTTTTAAAATAGTCCTTGATCTGCTCGATATTTTGAGCAGGCGGTTCGTTTGAGATATTTGCGGAGGTTTGCGCGATCGGGATGTCAATGCGCTTGAGCAATTCGGCAAGAAAGGGATTCTCCGGCATGCGCATGCCGATCGTGTCCAGCCCCCCGGTCAGTGCTTTTGATAGTCTTTCTTTATGATGAAAAATTGCCGTTACCGGACCCGGCCAGATTTGCTCAAGAAATTTTGCTTTCGCATCCGATATGTATGCGTAGCGGCGCGCCGTGGCAATATCAGCCACAAAAACCGGAAATGCTTTTTGAGCCGAGCGGTTTTTAATATTAAACATCTTGGAAACTGCGGATTCGTTTGCGGCATCGCCCAAAATGCCATAGACCGTATCAGTCGGGCTGATCACCACGCCTCCGGAACGCAGCACGCGCGCTACCTCTGATATGGCACGAGGAAAAGTATTTTCACGCAATTCTATGATAATCATAAAATATCCTACATGATAAATCCCGTGCATAAAAGCACAGGATGTTCCGATAAGAAATTCTACTCTCTGGAAATCAAATATGCAAGACGGAGAAAAGTTACTTGAGCAGAGGGTTTATTTTGT
Source organism: Candidatus Sungiibacteriota bacterium (assembly GCA_016206285.1). Classification (GTDB taxonomy): domain Bacteria; phylum Patescibacteriota; class Minisyncoccia; order Sungbacterales; family HO2-52-23; genus JACQRW01. Next base: position 4,903 of record JACQRW010000017.1, on the reverse strand, counting down.
CCCGTGTCCGAATATCAACGCTGCCAAAGCCAGTGGTGCTTTGGGTACCGGTGCATACGATCTCCTGATCGCACTGAAATTTTTTGACTGCGGTTTCGGTTGTGCCGTCAAAAAACCCGGTATCGCTCCCGGCATTAAGATACCGGCGCGATAAAAGAAATTGCTGTAATAATTTTACTTCTGCGTGCTTCATGCCGCGATACAGATCGCGCGTCAGACTGCGGACGTTTACCCCGTCAGAGGGCAAACCTCTAACGGGGTAAACCGGACTCGCCTGTATCTGCGCGGCAGGCGGTGCTATAAGTTTTTTTGGAGCGGAGATCCGGGTCGGAGGAGTAGAGACAATAATCCGGCTGTTATCATTTGCCTGGCTGTCGGACCAAGATGCTTTCTGCGGAACAACCAGCGTGAGCGCCCCCGGAGGGGGTGCCAGTGAAAGCCGCGAGCTTACTCCAAACAGTGCAAATGTCGAAAGCTGGTCGGCCATACAGGTAATCTCTTGCAGGTCGCTGTTTGTATGGCACTGTTTTGTTTCAGTCCAGTCAACGCCGGTCCACCGCCAAATTTTGAGGGAACCCTCGACAATGTCACTGACATCTTCCGGAAGATAGCGCATGGTCAGTACAACAGGTTTTTCCGAAGTAAATATAGACGAGGACACATCTTTGAGTGCGACGATCCGGTATGCGTGCCCTGCGATCAGGCGCGATTGTGATGTTGGGACAGGAGCCGCGCTTGCAACTCCGGCAGGATCAAGTCCGTTGATCTGAACTGCGGCAGCATCGGGAAAACCGGATGGGAGCGTCACGCTTACCGAACGGTCATCCTCGCGAACCAGCACAAGCGTTCTTTGTGCTAAAGTTGCAAGAATGCCCTCGCTATGCACAGCCGGCAGCATCGGGGCAAGACAGCCCGTAGTTGCAAAACGGCCAATCGGACTCATTCCCTCTCCTCCGGCGGCATTTTTAGAATACGCCCGATAGGCATACTGCGTGCAGGGAATAAGGTTTTGCAGACTCACGGAGTGCGTCCGTTCAAGGCCCCCGGAGCTTCCTATTGCAGAAAAACGAAGATCAGCCACGCCGTCATAGGCTATCCGGGTAGTGCTATTTTTGTCCGTAGCCCACGTGATCATTGCGGACGTATCGCCTGCTTGCTGGCTTATCAGACGGGAAATCACGGGCAATGAGGCATCGCTTGTAAACTCAAGCAAAAAATCGGTTCCGGGTATTTTTCCATCTTTATTTCCTGTCAGATATCCGGTCAATATGTGCGAACCACTCGAGATATCGGCAAATATTCGTGACCCGTTGAGCAGAGCATCAGCCCTGCTTTTATTGCCGTCAAGCTGAAAGTGGATTGAACGGCTGCCGGACAAATCGGCATCTCCGGTCACAGTTGAGGAAAGTGTGAGATTTGATCCCGGTACCACTCCATCCAAAAATGGTGCATTGAGCGAAATGCTGGGCGCCGGCGAGAAGCGGCTGATCTGGAGTTTGAATGAGAGTTTTTTTTCTTTTTTCGCGCTGATTGCCGTGATGGTAATGGGATATATGCCGACAGGCGTTGTACGCAAGGTTGAGATATGCAGCGTAGTCAGACATGGCAGAACACAGGATGCCGGAGAAAATACGGCGTATGCGTCGGCAGGTATGCCTTGAGCGGAAAAGGCAACAAGCTGACCCGTACCCGACGTAAGCCGCCCGCCAAATGAAAAATCAACGGATGACCCTTGCACAGCTGATGCCCCACGGTCGTCAATATCCACAAGTTCAAAATCAAATACCGGTGCGTTTATCGGAAGCAGCGATTCTTCTGAAGTCCAGCCGTCATATCCTACGTCATAGTTGATATTCCACCAGCGCGAATCCCCGGCAGATTCCGGACCGCCGATAATCGTACCTTTCGTATCGGGCGCTTGTACGCCGATAAGTGAATTTGAGCGCGACGGAACCTGCCGCACGTCAGCCGCCCGCCAATTGCGAATACGATCTCCTGATTTAATCTTGGGTCCGGAAGGCAGTGCAAGCAACGGAGATGACGAGGCCATTGAAACTTCGGTGCTGCCGGCATCATGCACGGTAAAAATAAGCGGGGTTACGCGGCTTCCCGGAATCATTGCATGCGCGGCCTGGGATGCCGCAAGCAAACCGTTGATGCGATATGTACCCGGGTTAAATTTTTGCGCAAACGACCCTGATCTCAAAGCGGCATTTGTGGGACTGCCGATGTCAAATGCCTGCGCTCGTTCAACCCACGTCCCGTTTTTTAGCATATCGGCCCACAGATACATATGAGGTATCTGATTAAGAGAAGGCCAGCTTCCGTCAACCTGATAGGTAAAAGAAACTGTTCCATCTTTTAACATATCGTGCTGGCGCGGAGCGGTAAATGTAAGCGCCGGAGGAGTTATTGGAACAGAAATGGAGGGCTTAGGTACTTCAAATACAAACCGTTGAGACGCAACACGATTTCCTTTGATATCTGTCGAGATAACCCGATAAAAATAGACCAAACCCGGTTTAAGATTTTCCACTGTTACCGCATGGCTGAAAACCTGTGTGCGGTCAATACCGGAACTGCTTCCGTACAAATCAGTAAGTCCGTATTCAACCTGCGAACTGGCCGGCACATCAGTTGTCCAGCGGATAACCGCGCTTTTTTTGCCGGAAAATGAGACTCCAAGATCAAAAACAGAAAAAACAGGAGTTTCCGCGGATGACGGCACAGAAGCCGCTGCCTGCGCATGAAGCATATACGTAAAACCAGCTAAAATGAGAAGCAAGAAGAAGTAGAAAAATTTTTTATGCGATCTCATAGACCTATTGTACCACAAAGTTGATCAGCTTGTCAGGAACAAAGATCACCCGGGCAGGTTCGCCGGTCAAATGCCGCTTTACAACGTCAAGTTCCCTGGCAATTCGAGTTGCTTCCTTTTCGGAAACACCTTGGTTCAGCGTAGCAGTGCCGCGCGTTTTTCCGTTGATCTGCACTACCAGATCGAACGTTTCCTCTTTAATCAGCCGTGCATTATATTTCGGCCATGGCTCGCGATGAATCGATTGAAACTTATGTTTCGTGTTATGTGCTGTGTGTTTCGTGATTTCCTGCCATAACTCCTCCGTGATATGGGGTGCAAACGGAGCCAGAAGTTTCAGAAATATTTTTAGATCATCGGTGCTGACGATATCTCGAGATGCTTCAAATTCATTGAGCAATACCATCAGCCCTGAGATGGCAGTATTGTACTGTAAATTTTCAATGTCCTCCGTAACTTTTTTGATCGTTTTGTGAAGTAAACGAGTAAGATCATTCCGTGTTTGGAATTTCTGATTTGGAATTTTTTTGGAAATTGGAAATTGGAAATTGGAAATTAATTTATATACCCGCTCCAGAAACCGCGTCATACCGCGGATGCCGGTATCGCGAAAATCGCCATCCTGTCCGAACGGCGCCATAAATGCCAGGTACATGCGCACCGCATCGCTCCCGTACGCGCGGATATAATCATCCGGATTCACTACATTCCCTTTTGATTTTGACATCTTGGCCCCGTCTTTCGTAATAAGTCCGTGCGCCCGGAATTTCGGAAACGGCTCTTCGAACGGGAGTAATTTTGCATCATAAAAGGCCATAGTTAAAAATCGCGCGTACATAAGATGAAGGACCGAATGCTCCGCCCCGCCGATATAGCTGTCTACCGGCAACCACTGCCGTGTAATTTCCTGATTCCAGGGAATTTCTAATTTAGAATTTCGAATTTCTAAACGGGAATTCTTCTGATGCATTGAGGGATAACGGAGAAAATACCAAGCGGAATCAAGAAAAGTATCAGAAACATCAGTCTCGCGGCGCGCCCATTTTTTACAACCCGGACATCTGACTTTATAAAATTTCGCAACAGCTGCGAGCGGCGATTGGTCGGTTCCGGTCGGCCGGAAATTTTTTACAAACGGCAGCTTCACCGGCAAATCTTTTTCCGGCACGGCATACCACCCGGGCATTTCTTTGCGCTCGCCTTTTCCATTTGTTGCACACGCATCGCAAAAGATCATCGGAATCGGCGGTCCCCAGTACCGTTGCCGCGAAAGCAGCCAATCGCGGAGATGATATTGGACCACTTTTTTCCCTTTCACCAATTTGGTGATGGCCCATTTGGCCTCCTGGGAATCCATGCCGGTGAACTCGCCCGAATCCCGAAGTATGCCGTTGCCCGCATACACCCGGGCGCCATCAAGAAGCGAGAGCGTCCACCGATGACTCTCCGGAGACAGGAATTTTTCCAATTCCTGCCTTGAAAGCCAGCAGATGTCATGGTTTTTTTGCTCGGCTTCCGAAATTGTCTCGCACGTTCCGTCTTGCAATTCAAAGTAAAGCGCGTGCGCGTGCCCAAAACGGTTCACTTGTTTGGGTACGTGATACCATTTGCCGTGCACCATGCCCAAATCGGCAGTAAGCTTTGGATTGAGATATCCGGTTTCCTCCCGAATTTCCGCTTTTGCTGCTTCTTCCGCAGTCTGTCCCTTTTCAATGCCGCCGGTAACCAGCGTCTGCCATGCTACGGTTTTCCACTTGAGTCCGATGTACTTATCCTCGGACCAGTGTTTGACGATTGCGATGATCGCATCTCTATGATCAAAGGGGAGATCCTCGCGCACCGTGCCGGGCTCGGTTGTCTGTATGAACACCGGCTCAATCACCTGCCTATTTGCAATCCGATATTTTTTTGCAAATTCAAAATCGCGCTCGTCGTGCGCCGGCACTGCCATAATGGCGCCCGTGCCGTAGCCGCCCAGCACATAATCAGCGACAAAAATCGGAATTTCTTCGTTGTTTGCAGGATTGATTGCTTTCACACCCTTGAGCTCGACGCCTGTTTTTCCCTGCGCTGAGCCTGTCGAAG
>JACQRW010000014.1 GCA_016206285.1 Candidatus Sungiibacteriota bacterium | reverse complement strand
TTTTAATACTATTTGGTAAAAAAACTGAATTTGATATTCGTGTAAAAAGAACTCAAAATCCATAACATCTGTCAATTTTATGGAGGTATACTCCACGAAATACTGATTCGACTATGAATTATGGCATTTTTTGAGTACACTATGTGTATGCTGCTAAAAACCGTACCTCAAAAATTGCTGTGTATTGTTGCTCTTGCAGTGCTGCTTGCGGCGGGCATTTTATTTTTTATAACGCACGCCCTACGCCTTACCCAAACTGGTACGGAAATCGCCGGAAGTTCTCCGTGCACAGCGCGCGCGGACACGAGCGAGCGCCTGCAATGCTGGGAGAAAATCATACAGCGGCAATTGGAGGCCGGTAACCTTGACGGCGCATTTGCCGCGCTTGATGCGTTTACCAAACAAAATCCTTCGGAGTTGGGAAGCTGTCATGGTCTTGCGCACGAGATAGGAGAGCAGGCATTTCGGCTTTTTAACCAAAAAAAAGATTTCGCGCTCTCGCCCAAAACTTCCTACTGCGGCTACGGATTTTACCACGGATTTATGGAGACGCTGGTGCATACCACGAATAGTGGAGCGCAGGCGCGGGAATTCTGCGATTATGTAGATACAAAACTCAAGTCTCTTGTTGCCGACGCAGGCGGGGCGTGCATCCACGGTATCGGACATGGCGCCGTAGATGATGTGCCAGACCCGGCTCTGTGGGGCAAGCCACTTGCCATTGTCGGACAAGGACTTGGGCTTTGCGAGCGTGTATCCAAAAATCAGGACGAGCTATTCCGTTGCGCTTCGGGTTCGTTTAACGCGCTTGAGATTCTCATGGACAGCGGACAGTACGGCCTCACGCCAGACCAAAAAGACCCCTTTTCTATCTGCCGCACCCAGCCGGAAAAATACAAGCGCGCCTGCTACACTCAGTTTCTCGTCTCTGCCATGCTTGTCGCCGGCAACGATTTCTCGCGAACGGCACAATTTATTAATACCATACCGAACGATGCATACGCACAAGAAACGCTTGCAGGACTCGCGGTGGAACGTGTACGATTACAGGAGACGGATTATGCAAAAACTATTGCATGGTGCCGCGCGCTCCCCGGCCGTTTCCGCATTTCCTGCATTACCGGATTTGCTGAAGGATTTTTGAAGTATGGTCCCCCGCAGACGGAGCACGCGCGGGCGATTGATTTCTGCAAATCAAAATTTCTCTCGGAAAACGAGCGGCGCCCATGTTTTGATCGAGTGCTTTCTATCTTGAGAAATTTCACTACGGCCGCAAATTCACGCGAGATTTGTCTTGCGGTTGAGAAGCAGTATCAATACAATAATTGCCAATACGATTAGCCGTCTATCATCTTGTCTTGCGATGACTATAAGGACATTGCAAGACGATAGATCATGCACATACGCAACACGAAGAAAAAAATAGTAGTTTTGTCGGGCATCGGGATCGCAACTACGGCCGCTTTGGTTAGCATGGCATTTTTTATTCGAAACGAATTTCAGGAGGGTATTGGCCGCCCTTCGGCACGTCCCGATGCCCAGGAGATAAGGCGCCTGGCCCAGAATACTGTTTCCAGCTGCGCCAAGGAGTCGTACCGCCCGGGCTGCTATGACCGCGAAATCCCGAAACTGATGGATGTCATTTCAATGGAAGACGCATTTCGGGTGACTAAAATAATTCAAGATACCGACCGCGCGTATAATTTCTGCCATGTGCTCGGACACGAGCTTTCAGCGCGAGAAGTGAAAAAAAAACCGGACTCATGGAAGACCGTGATCGCACGCTGCCCAAGCGGCATGTGTTCCAACGGCTGCATTCACGGCGGTATGCAGGAACGTTTTCGCGCCGAGTCGCTCACCGATACACAGACAGCAGCGCTCGTTCCCGAATTGCAGACGTTGTGCGAGGAAAAATCAAATTGGCATCCGACCGGACTTGAGCGCGGCACATGCTATCACGCGGTCGGACATCTTGCTATGTACATGACTGGCGGTGATATCAAGAAATCGGTTGTGCTTTGTGACGAAATAGTTGCCAAAGGTCCGGGACGCGACTTTATGCACGTGTGTCTTGATGGCGCATTTATGCAAATTTTCCAGCCGCTTGAGCCAGAGGATTTCGCGCTGGTGCGAGGCAGGCAGCCGACCAAAGAAACCATAGCAGCATTTTGCAATGCGTTCACCGGTGAAGCAAAAGGATCCTGCATTAGCGAGTCGTGGCCTTTATTCGCGGAGCAAGTGAAAAAGTCGGAGGGACTGACAGTATTCTGCAACAAAGAAGAGCCCGCAGAACAGGATCGTTGTTACCAGGGGATGTTCTACGTGCTTGCGATTCAGTTCCAATTTGATGCCAGTGCCATGCAACGATTCTGCAGCAAGCTTCCTGTAATGCGCAGAGGCCAGTGTTCCGCAGGTATGGCATCCCGACTCATCGAAACGGACTATGGCAATATCTCCAAGGCCGTGCAATTTTGTGACGACGCATCCCGCTACGATCCCGCAGAACAATGTTTTCAGCAGATGGCGGCATCCGCCGGATTTCATTTTCACGCAGGCTCAAAGGAATTTCTTGAACTATGCAGCAAGCTCCCAGACCGGTGGAAACAAGTGTGCGCGCGATAACTCCTTACACCATGCCAATACCAAAGCCACTTTTACTTATCATACTCGACGGATTCGGCATCTCGCTTGAAAAAGAAGGAAATCCGCTTAGCGAAGCACGCCTTCCGACGATTCATAGCATTGAGCAGAACTACCCGTTTACCGCGCTTCAGGCATCCGGCGTTGCGGTCGGGCTGCCGTGGGGAGAAGCGGGCAACTCGGAGGTTGGACATTTGACCATGGGAACGGGCCGCGTAATTTACCACCACTTGCCCCGCATCATCACCTCAATCCACGACGGCTCATTTTTTGAGAATCCCGCATTGGTACGGGCAACAGAACATGTGATCGCTCATAACACCAATTTACATATTGCCGGGCTTGTTTCCTCCGGTTCGGTACACGCGTATGTGGACCATCTGTATGCGCTTCTGAATATGCTCAAAGAAAAAGAGGTACCGGCCGTATATCTGCACATTTTTACAGACGGCAAAGACGCACCACCCAATGAAGGTGCCGCGTTTATCGCAAAACTCGAAAAACGGCTGGCTACTGACTGGCCCAATGCGCATATTGCAACAGTCATCGGCAGATCATTTTCACTTGATCGCGATGAGCAGTGGAAACGTGTTGAGCGCGCATACAATTTACTGACCGAAGCAAAGGGAATGCCCATCAACTCGGCAAGCCGCTATCTGGCAGCATCGTACGAAAGCGGAACCTTTGACGAATTTATCGAGCCAGCATTCGTGACTGAAGAGCACAGTGATGAGCCCCTCGCTCTTATCCGCGACAATGACGCGCTTATTTTCACCGATTTCCGTGAAGACTCCATGCGCGAGATTACACACGCATTTGCAGACGAAGTATTCGATAAATTTCCCCGCAGAAAGATCCTGGGGCTGGAGATAATTACTATGACGGAATATCAAAAAGGCCTTCCGGTGCAGGTTGCGTTTCCTTCGCTCGACATACGGTGGCCGCTTTCCCGCGCAATAGGGGATGCCGGACTCACTCACGCACATATTGCCGAGACGCAAAAATATGCCCATGTGACCTATTTTTTCAACGGGGGAGTGGAGAGCGAATTTCCCGGAGAGAAGCGGATGCTCATTCCATCCGTCACAAGCAGCCATTTCAATGACGTACCAATTATGCGCGCACAGGAAATTACTGCCGCAATCTTGGATCACCTCGCAACCAGCGACGTGATCATCGCGAACTTCGCAAACGCCGATATGGTCGGGCATACGGGCGACTTTAAGGCATGCGTACAGGCAGCCGAAGTGCTTGATGAATCAATCGCAGCTATTATGAATGGGCTTTCCGGGAGTGGCGGAGTCATGCTGATCACCGGAGACCATGGCAACATCGAACGCAAGCGCAATACGATATCCGGCGAGCCCATGACCGAGCACTCCATAAGTCCGGTGCCACTCTATCTGGTCGGCAATCAATTCAAGCGCGCCGTGCCCCGCACCGACCAGGAAATCTCTAAACAAAAAAATCAGACCGAGGGCGTGCTTACCGACATTGCACCAACCATACTCGATCTGCTCGGTCTGCCCAAACCCAAAGAAATGACCGGAGAAAGTTTACTGCCTATCCTTCTCAAGCAGCAGTAAAAACTGACAGAACGTAAAATTATCTTTAACAAATTATGCTACGATCGTAGCATAATTTGTTACGCTTCAAAAACTCCCGCGGGGAGGCGGGAAGTTCTTGAGAGACTACACATCTGAGGAAGTTTGAGTTACTTCCCATTTGCCTTCCGCTTGATCACCTCGTCTATGATGCCGTATTTTTTGGCTTCTTCCACGTCCATGTAATTGTCGCGGTCAGTATCTTTTTCCACCTGGCCGAACGGCTTGCCGGTATGCTTGGCAAGTATCTGATTGAGCCGATCTTTCAGTTTGAGGATATGGCGCGCGGAGATTTCGATTTCACTTGCCTGTCCCTCAATGCCGCCGGCCATGACCTGATGGATCAATACTTCAGCATTTGGCAACGCAAAACGCTTTCCCTTGGCGCCTGCAGCCAGCAAAAGCGCCGCGCCTGATGCCGCCATGCCGATACAAATGGTTGAGACATCCGGTTTGATATATTGCATGGTATCGTAAATCGCAAGCGCCGATGAAACCGACCCGCCAGGCGAGTTGATATAGAGCTTAATATCCTTTTTCGGGTCTTCTGATTCAAGAAATAAAAGCTGTGCCATAATGGCATTGGCTACCGCATCGTTGATCGCACTGCCGAGAAAAACGATCCGCTCCTTCAGTAAACGCGAGTAAATATCGTACGCCCGTTCCCCGAATTGGGACTTTTCGATCACGGTGGGAATCAAATATTGACTGGTGATTTCGTGTTGTTGTTTCATAAGTTTATTTCTCAGTACCCGTATACTACTCCACATGCTCCAAAAATTCAAATACTTTTTCGTTTCGCAGCACGCCCCGGGCATGGTCGGCTAGATCATCCGGGTTGATCGTTTTTTCGGCTTCTTCCGGCGCGGGAAACTGCCGGAGATACTTTTGCACTGCTTCTTCCACTTCCTCGGGCGCGGGTTCAATCTTTTCCCGGTAGCCGATCTCGCGAAGCGCCAGAGCCGTACGTACGCGGCGCATTGCTTCGTCCTGCCAGCCTGATTTTAATTCTTCAATGGTCTTTTTGATGTGTTGAAGATAATCTTCAAACTGCATGCCCATCTGCTCGACTCCGGATTTGATCTCCATAAGCATCTTTTCGATTTCGGACGCAATCAGAATATCCGGCACATCCATTTCAGAACCTTTCGCGATTTCGTCAACAATCATGATGCGGATGCGTTGTTTTTCTTTTTCTTTTTTCTCCTCGGCAATACCCTCGTGAATATTTTTTTTCAACGCGTCAACCGAATCAAACGCACCAAGAGTTTTTACGAATTCTTCATCCAAATCCGGCATTTTTCGTTCCTTGACCGAACGCATGCTCACTTTGGTATCCAGCGCTTTGCCCGCAAATTCTTTCAGATGTCCCACTCCGCCGGCCGGCGGATCCGATGGCACTACAAGCGTAAATGTCTTTTCTTCTCCGGTTGCCATGCCCACAAGCGCATCCTCGAATCCGGGGATAAATTTTGCTTTGCCAAGTATAAAAGAGTGGTTTTTCGCCTCGCCTGATTCGATCTTGACCCCGCCGTGGCGCATCTCAAAATCAATCTCTACGGCATCGCCAAGCGCTGCCGTGCGCTCCACCGCAATCAAATCCGAGCGCGACTCGCGGATCCAGTCAAGCGTTTTTTGCACTTCTTCGTCCTCGACACTGACTTCTTTTTTGTCTTTGCGTACCCGCTTGGCAATCGTTGCATAGTCATCAGGAAGTTTCACCTCCGGCACATAACTGGCTGTCACCTTGTAGATAAATTCATTGTCCGGCGCAAGTTTGGTAACGGTAATATCGGGCCTGCCGATAAACGGATGGGTTTTAAATGGCTCTGCGTCCAGTACGTCCCGTATTACCTCCGCCCACGTGTGCCGCACCGCTTCTTCCGCAGCGCGTTCATAGATCGCATGCTCGCCAACAGTATCTTTTACTTGCGTATACGGCGCTTTGCCCGGCCGAAACCCTTCAATCTTCGCAGTTTCTGAAATCAACGCAGCCGCCTTTTTCACGTGCGGCTCAAATTCGGAGAAAGGAAGCGTGACCAGAATTTCAATCTGCGATTTTGGAAGTTTTTGAGTAGTGAAGTTCATAGTAAAGAACGGGAATTACAACAACCTTGCAATCAACAGGGCCACGATGTTGACGATCTTGATCATGGGGTTGATGGCCGGACCGGCTGTGTCTTTGTAGGGGTCGCCCACGGTATCGCCGGTCACGGCTGCCTGGTGAGCCGGAGATTTTTTGCCGCCGTAGTTGCCCTCTTCAATATATTTTTTGGCGTTATCCCATGCCGCACCCCCGGAGGTCATGGAGATCGCGACAAACATACCGGTTACAATGGTACCTACCAGCAGGCCGCCAAGTGCTTTGGAGCCATTTGCGCCAAGAATGATTACAAGCAGAACCGGAATAACCAGCGGAATGAGTGCCGGTAGAATCATTTCGCGAAGCGCTGCCTTGGTCACAATATCCACGGCTTTGTCATACTGCGGCTTTGCGGTGCCTTCCATAATACCCTTGATCTCGCGAAATTGCCGACGTACTTCCTCCACAACCGCACCGGCAGCTTTGCCGACCGCGCGCATTGCGATAGATGCAAACAGATACGGCATCATGCCCCCAATAAAAAGACCTGCCAGAATATACGGATCCGACAGATCAAACACAACGGCTTTATGATAGAATTTCAACTCCTCAACATACGACGCAAAGAGCACCATAGCTGCAAGCCCCGCAGATGCGATCGCATATCCTTTGGTAATAGCTTTTGTTGTATTGCCTACGGCATCAAGCGGGTCGGTAACGGCACGCACCGAGTCGGGCAGGCCCGCCATTTCGGCAATGCCGCCCGCATTATCGGTAATGGGACCGAATGCATCAATCGCAACAATAATGCCTGCCATAGACAGCATAGCCATGGCCGCAATCGCAACACCGTACAGTCCGCCGATCATTGACGCCACAAGCATGCCTGCCGAGATCACGATAATCGGAAACGCGGTTGATTCAAGCGAAAACGCAAGCCCGATGATCATATTGGTGCCGTGTCCGGTGACCGATGCGCGCGCAATTGAGCGAACCGGACGAAACTTCTTCGACGTGTAGTATTCGGTTGCAACTACCATAAGAAACGTGACCGCAAGGCCTACGAGCGATGCAAGAAAATATTTGGCCGTCAGCTCGCGATCCTGCAAAACTATGGAAAGCGTAGGCCAGAGCAATACGATCATGAATGCGGAGGAGGCGATAAGTCCGCGATACAGACCCCCCATGATTGAACCTTTCTTGCCGATTTTTACAAAAAATACGCCGATGATGGACGCAATAATGGCAATGCCGCCAATCATAAGGGGCAGCAAGATGAAAATCTCGCGATCAGGAAAGATAAGCGAACCAAGCAACATGGCTGCGATTGCGGTTACCGCGTATGTTTCAAACAGATCGGCTGCCATGCCTGCGCAATCTCCCACATTATCGCCGACATTGTCCGCAATTACCGCCGGGTTTCTCGGATCATCTTCGGGAATGCCCGCTTCGACTTTACCGACCAAATCCGCGCCTACATCCGCGCCCTTGGTATAAATGCCGCCGCCAAGCCGTGCAAAAACCGAGATAAGCGAGCCGCCGAATCCAAGCCCGATCAATGCGCCGATATCGCGCGTGATCAGATAAAATAAACTTACTGAAAAAAGCCCGAGCCCGACCACCAGAAATCCGGTAACCGACCCGCCAAGAAACGCGACTTTGAACGCCTGCTGCATGCCTGATTTGGCAGCTTCAGTGGTACGCACATTGGCGTCAACCGCCGTAATCATACCCAGATATCCGGCAAGCGCCGATGCCACGGCACCAACCAAGAATCCAAAACCGGTTGTCCAACTTTTGAGAAAAACAACAATAAGCACAAATAAAACCGCGGCAACGATCGAAACGGAGAAAGTCTGCCGTTTGAGGAACGCATGCGACCCCTCTTTGATCGCATTCCAAATCTCAATCTGCTTGCCCTCTCCAGCCGGGTACCGCTTGATAAACCGCGCCAGAACCAGCGCAAATATGATGGAAACGATTGAAGTGATAATGGGAAAGATAATCATAAATGTCTAATTTCTAATTGATCTAATTTCTAAAAATCCTTTTTTGCATTTGGGATTTGATTAGGTCAATTAGGTACTTAGGAATTATTATTCTTCGATTTCTTCTGCAGGTGGAATCTCCATATCCACCAAAGACTCCTCTTCATTAGTATCTTCTTCAACAGGTGCAGCTGAGCTCTTATCGGATCGCACGTCAATGCGCCAGCCGGTAAGCTTGGCCGCCAGGCGCACGTTTTGTCCGGCTTTGCCGATCGCAAGCGAAAGCTGGTCTTCAGGCACCATAGCCTGTGCTTCTTTACGCTCTTCGTTTATAAGCACATCAATCACTTTGGCAGGGGAAAGCGCATTGGCAATAAATTTGACCGGGTCTTCAACCCATGCAATAACATCTATTTTTTCGCCGCCCAATTCCTGGATCACCGTGGACACGCGCACTCCTTTTTGCCCGACAAGCGACCCGACCGGATCAACGCCGCTCTCGTGCGAAACCACCGCAATCTTTGAGCGGGAGCCCGGCTCACGAGCCACAGACTTGATCTCAACCGCTTCTGATGCGATCTCCGGCACTTCGATCTCAAACAATTTACGCAAGAGCCGCGGATGCGTACGCGACAAAAACACGCCGGGTCCGCGCTGATTCTTTTCCACCAGAGTCAGCAGCACTTTAATGCGCTGTCCGATACGGTATCGCTCCCCGGGAACCTGCTCCTCCGCTGGTAATACGCCAACCGTACGACCAATGTCAATAAATACGTTATTTCCCTCAATGCGCTGCACCAATCCGCTCACCAATTCACCTTCCTTATCTTTATACTCTTCAAACACAGCTTCACGCTCTGCCTCGCGGATCCGCTGAATGATAACTTGTTTTGCGGTTTGCGCCGCGATTCTGCCGTAGTCTTCCTGATCGGGCAAGGCAAAATTCAATTCCTCCCTCGGCATAATGTCGGGGTTGATGAGTCGTGCTTCTTCAAGCATAATATGCCGCTCCGAGTTGAAGCGGACCTTTTTTTCGTCGGTCTCTTCCTCGTCGTCCATGTCGCCATGGCGCGATCTGGAATCTACACCAGACACCGAATGTTTAACGTCAGACGCGGTATCTTCCATCTGTCGGGCGCGTTCCTCTTCTTCCGCCGCTATCTCCTCTTCGGACTTAATCATAGTCTCGTCCACAACTATTTTGACCTGCCGGAATACAACCTTGCCCGTCTCGGGCTCAAGCGTGGCGCGCACGATCTGTCCGCGCTTGCCGTAATCGCGCTTATAGGCGGATGCCAAAGCCATCTCGATGGTCTCGATGATTTTCTCCCGCGAAATACCCTTCTCGTCCGCAATCTGCTGTATTGCAGACGTAAATGATTTTAAATCCATATAATCACAATGCACGAATCACGTAACACGATGCAAGAAGAATTCTTTTGCTCTTTGCTACGTGTATTTTGTTTCGCGCTTTTTATTGAAAAGGAGCCCGCTTCCGGACTCCAGATACAGTCAAACTTATATATAAAGCATATATCCTAAAGAGAAAGATGTCAAGATGTAAATAATTCTTTACTGGTCATGGCATAAATACGATTCGATATAGCATTATTTAATGCCCGCACCTGCGCCCGAAGCCCCGCAGAACCATTGGCTCTTTCGACAATACGAGCATACATTTCGTCTCGTTGATCCGGAGTAACCACAATCGCGTGTTCCCGCGCACCATCGTGGCACTGGTAATCCAGAATACCGTCTTCAAAAAGCACAGGAGAATCGGAGGCGGCATATACGCTGACTGCAGACATTCCCTGATCGTTGGGCAGCGAACAATCGTACCGCTCAATTTGATGTGCATGTCGCGGAAAAGGCCTGTCAGCCACATCCTTCACAGAGAAAGTATCTCGAAATTGTCGCCTGTTGGGCGTGTCACCAACGCTGATCTTCCAGTCACGGAACCGCAGTTTGATCCTGGTTGTTTTTCCGCCAAAAGTACTTATACAGGCAAAGCAGATAGTGCCAATCGAAAATCCTTTTGGCCGCAAACCACACTCATAGGCCAGCTGAATGCGCCGCAAAATAGCGTACTGCGCCCGCGTCGGTTTTTTGCCATTGATTTCGGCCACTTCTACGCAATCGAGCCTGCCGACATTGACAGCGACCCCGTCGCTCCTTCTGCAGACTATGGGAACTTCCGTAATATAAAGCGGTTTTGACCCGCGCCTTTTTTGCGAGGCACGCAATATGCGCGCCCAATTGAGCATGGTAAATAAGGTCAAGTGAAGCCGCCACTCATCGCTTGTAGACACGAATTCAGCAATGGACGGATACTCAATTGCGGCAAGCATTCCGGCGAGCGGCAGAAGAAAAGGTCGCCCAGCAGTATACTGCTGATGCCAGTACTTTACGGACCGTATTGCCCGCCACGCTTCTTTACGAATCGCTTCGAGATCTTGAAGAAAGTACGGATCACACACACCTGGTTCCGTAATCGCATCTTTAGGTATATAGGAATTCAGCGCCGAGCTGTCGCGAAGCGCTCTATCGGAGTAGAGTTCTAACCCAGCGAACGCATTGGCCCGCTCATCAAAAAGCTCCAGTTGTCCGGTGACGGGAGCGAAATCTCCCATATTGGCCCGCCGTACGAATGCGTGAGAGGCGATACCAAGCCGTTGATCATAGTGCCTGAATCCGCTACTTTTTGATGCTGCTCCGCCCGTGAAAGCAACCAGTTTTCGCAAAGCCGTATTGCCGCGCGGACGTTTGGCGGTCAGATCGACAGACCACACAGGTGCCTCGTATATCTGCGGATCGGTTTGAAACTCCTGGCTCATATCACGAAGCAACGTGAGTGCTTCCTGAAAGGTGGTGGCATGTCCGGTTCGTATCAAAGCAGTGCACCAAGTATGAGCTTCATCGGTCAATGGGTCATCCGAATGTTCCCCGTCTCTTAAAATCGCTTCGTAGAGCAATCTATCTTCTTCACGCAGGCCTTCCGAAGATCCGAAAACCGCGAAGAGGTCCTGATCAAGCACATCCGTTATGCCAGGAAAACAAAGCATGAGTTTGTCTCCTCTCTGTATATTTTTTATAAATGATCAAGATTATTTTCATCTTATCTGTAA
>JACQRW010000016.1 GCA_016206285.1 Candidatus Sungiibacteriota bacterium | reverse complement strand
GTTGATATGTCTGGATTCCCGATCAAGTCGGGAATGACAAATCCGTATGCCAAAAAAAATTTTAATAGTCGAGGATGACCGATCCCTGCAAAGCGCTCTCACGGAAATGCTTGAAAAACACCAGTATGCCGCGGTTTCCGCGTTTGACGGAGAGGCCGGGCTGGCTGCGGCGGAAAAAGAGAAACCGGATTTGATTTTGCTCGATATCATCCTGCCAAAAAAAGACGGGTTCGCGTTTTTGCAGGAGATGAAGCAAAACCCGAATATCGCGTCCATACCGGTGATCGTACTGACCAATCTCGAAGACAGCGCCGACATTGAGCGAGCCCTTGGTCTCGGCGCTCAGATATTTCTTGTCAAAACGGACTATCAACTTGAAGAGATTGCCGAGAAGATAACACAGACGCTGCACGAAACACATAACGCGTAACACGTTTCTTCTTATGCGCGTAGAAGAGCCACAACTCAAAGCATTTATAGCCGACTCCGGACTGATCAGTCCGGAGGAGCTTACTAAAGCCGAAAAAGAAGCTGCAACAGCAGGCAAGCCGCTGCGGGATATCCTGCTCAATAGCGGCCGGATTAAAGAAGACCAGCTGCATAGGCTTGAAGCATATATTCTCGGGATTCCGTTTGTTGACCTCACGCACGAGACAATCGAACCCGACATTCTTCATTTAATTCCGGAGCCGATCGCAAAAAAACACAATATTGTCGCATTTCAAAAAAACGGCAAAGACCTGGAAGTTGCGATGCTCGACCCGGACGATTTGCAAACCATTGAATTCATCAGGAAAAAAGAAGGTCTGCGGATTTTGCCGCGTCTCACCACTGCGGAATCCATCCAACATGTGCTCCGGCAGTATCAGAAATCACTGGAAGCGGAATTTGGTGAGCTTATCAAGCATGACTCCGAAACTCTGTCCGTCACCCAGGAAGGAAGCGCGGAGATCGCTGAAGCCGAAGATCTGAAAAAGCTTGCCGAGGACTTGCCTGTTATCCGGATCGTGGATACGCTGCTGCGGCATGCGATCTTGCAAAGCGCATCGGACATCCATATCGAACCCATTGAGAAAGAAGTGATCGTGCGCTACCGTATTGACGGCATCCTTCACGATACTATGACCTTGCCCAAACGAATCTCGCAAGGACTTGTTGCGCGCATCAAAGTCATGGCGAATCTCAAACTCGACGAACACCGGCTTCCGCAAGATGGAAGATTTAAAATTGAAAACGAGGAATACCGCATCTCATTTCGCGTGTCCGTATTGCCGGTTTTTGACGGAGAAAAGATCGTTATGCGTCTTTTGCCGGAAAACACCAAGACATTTTCTCTTGAAGAACTAGGCTTCTGGAACACCAATCTGGAACGAGTCGAACACGCAATCCGCCGGCCGACCGGCATTATCCTTGCAACCGGACCCACCGGATCCGGCAAGACCACCACGCTCTACACCGTGCTTGAGATGCTCAACAACCCGCAGGTCAATATTTCAACTGTCGAGGACCCGATCGAATACCGCATGCCGCGGGTCAACCAGACACAGGTGCGTCCGGATATCGGCCTGACATTCGCATCAGGATTGCGCTCACTTCTGCGCCAGGACCCAAATGTGATCATGGTAGGCGAGATCCGGGACAACGAGACCGCAGCGCTTGCAATCAACGCAGCCCTGACCGGCCACCTGGTGCTCTCCACGCTGCATACCAATTCCGCGGCTGGCGCGCTTCCAAGGCTTTTTGACATGAAGATCGAGCCGTTTCTGATTGCATCCACCGTAACCGCCATTATTTCCCAGCGCTTGGTGCGCCGCATTGCCGGCGACCCGGAGATGTATAAGCTCACGAAAGCAGAAATCACGGAACTCAAAAAAAATATGGACCTTGACCGCATGGTAACCATGCTGATCGCCGAAAAAGTTATCCCTGCAGGCACGACTATCGGCGAAATCGAGTGGGCGCGGCCCAAACCCTCTCCGGAATCGCCGGACGGCTACAAAGGCAGAATCGGCATCCACGAAGTGCTGGTGATGAGCGAAACAATCCGCGAACTTATGATCAAAAACGCCACATCCGACGACATCGAAAAACAAGCCCGCGAGGAGGGCATGATTACTATGCTCGAAGAAGGCTTTATCCGTGCGGCCCAGCACGTTACCACCCTCGAAGAAATCATGCGGGTGACCAATGAGTGAGAGGGAGTGGCAAATTGCCACCCCCTCTTGATGCTTGTCTAATGCGCGACCGTGGTCGCCCATATGTGTTTGGCTCCGGCTTTTTTGAGTATGCGGGCGGCTTCTTCCAAAGTCGCGCCGGTTGTTTTGACATCATCAATCAAGATCACATTTTCCCCCTGTATTGGCAGGGGATTATGAATTGCAAATGTGCCGTGCAGATTTTTCAGCCGCTGTTCGCGGGTTAATTCCATTTGCGGTGCAGTCTTCTTTATTTTTTTTAATACGTCCCGTCTGACTTCAATTCCAAGCTTTTCCCCAAGTATTTTTGCGATCAAAAACGATTGATTGAATCCGCGCTCCCGCTCGCGGGCTTTGTGTAACGGCACGGGAATGAGTATTGCGTCTTTGGGAAATACAACTTGCATTGCCGCAAGGTGCGATGCGAGCATATCCGCAAACAAAACCGCAATTTGGCGATTTCGCCGATACTTAAGGCTGTGGACCAGCTCGCGCATGGCATGTTGATAGGCAAAAGGCGAGAGAAACGCATACACTGCCGAATGCGAACGGCATCTCGGGCAGGTACGCCCCGGAGGAGCATCTTTCACAGGCGGCACCCATGCATGGCAGACAAAACATTGCGGCGGAATTCGCATAAGTGCGTCCGCGCAAGATGCACAGAGAATCATCCCGGTCTTGCCGCACCCGCAGCATTGCGGAGGAAACAGCAGATCAAGCGCTTGCACTTTCAGTACAGAGAGCCATTGCATGTATGCAGACCGAAACGCACCATTTTTAGTAGGTATTACAAATGCAATATGCCTTATTGCTCACTTGGCTGCACCAATTTTGATTTGGCGCCCAAGGACGACATGAAGGAGGTATGCCCATTGTGGTATTCGGAACCGTTTCCAGATCAGTAACCATCAAACCACCGATTGAATTACCCCCACCGTAATTATACCAGGAATAGAGACCGCCTCCAGGACTTTTTGGAATAACGGAAAGAAATCCGTTATTCACAATCTCCTGCATGCTGTTTTCATAGTGCCCGCCGCCTTCGGTCGCACCGCAACAACCAAGACCATTGCCCGGCATAGCGCCTGTTTTATCAAACATAAGCTGAAGCGCAGTGCTGATTGAACGGAAATCCGCCTGCTTGCGCGCATCCCGGGCTTTCGCGCGAGCCGAGTTGAGTGAAGCAAGCACAACGCTCGCCAGAAGTGAAATGATAGAGATCACGACCAAGAGTTCAATCAGAGTAAAACCACTTGTTTTCAGACGATTTAATTTGCTTATGACATGCTTCATCGGTTTATCTTCAATCCTTATATTGAGACTGATCAATTTTTAAAAAATTTTCCGGCAACGAGTTTTTGAAACTTGTAGGCCAAACAAAGATTGTAACGGAAATCGCCAAAATAATCCCCGCCACTCCCAGCAACACCATACTTGCCTGTCTTGTATTTTCAATTCTCCCGCCGGATAATTTCATTACCAATCGGATGAAAAAACCTGCATCGGGAGCATAGCGCTGTGCAAGCAGCTGTCCCTCTGTCGGCAACGCTCTTTGTAGCTGCGCTTTTGGCTGATTTTTTTCGTACTCTTGGAGCAAATCCATACTATGTCCAGTATAAAGCCTCCGAGCTTGATTGCGCAAGGAGAAGTAGAGTATGGATAAGTATTGGGAAGTGCGGTACAATTGAGATATGGCTATCCCTTTTTTGAAAAAAATAATACCGCCCGGACTTAATTTCGGATTTTTGAGCGGAAAACCATCGCGGGTGGTGGGAATTGATATTGGCACTTACTCGACCAAAGTGGTACAATTACGATACGAATCCGAACGCGCGATCCTTGAGACATACGGCGAACTTTTGAACGCAGGGTATCTGAAAAGCAGTGCGGGAGTAGGTACCGGTTTTTTACGGTTTCTTGACAAGGACATTGCAACGCTTTTACAGGATGTGCTGCGGGAATCCAAAGTAACGGCGCAAGATGCGGTGCTCGCGGTTCCGGCAGCATCCGGATTTACCGTCACTATCCCGTTTCCGAAAATATCCATACAGGAAATCAATGAGGCCGTGCCGCTGGAGGCCCGCAAATATGTGCCGATTCCGCTTTCGGAAGTAACGCTTGCCTGGATGATCTTGGACAATGAAGCTCCAAGTGATACAATACAAGTACTTCTTATCGCAGTTCCAAAAGAAATGATAGAGAAGTTCAGGCGTATTGCGGAACTCACGGGCATCCGCCCGCGTGCAATCGAGATAGAGACATTCAGCGTTGTCCGCTCGCTTATCGGACGCGACCCCACAACTACGGCTATAATCAATATGGGGCATCATTCGACAAACCTTACTGTGGTGGATCGCGGTGTTGTCCGGCTCTCCCATAGCTTCAATCACGGCTCGCAGGAGCTGACTCGCGCCATCGAACGGGGACTGAATGTCAACGAAGAGCGCGCCGAGGCAATGAAACGAGAAATGGGTTTGAGCGACCGTATCGAAGAGCGTGAGATCACCTCGGTTATGCTGCCCCTTATTACCTCGCTGCTTATGGAAATACGCCATATCATACAGACGTACAACCACAAGACCACCCGCAAGATTCAAAAGGTTGATTTCACCGGCGGGGGATCGCAGCTGAAAGGCTTAATCGAGCTGGCCGCATCCCACCTTGGCACGGAAGTAACGCGGGGCAATCCGTTTAGCCGCATAGTCACGCCTCCTTTTATACAGCCTATGCTTCAGGAAATCAGCCCGTCGTTCTCGGTTGCCATCGGCCTGGCACTATACGAGCTAACTTCAAGATAACGTAAAACGATAAAACGTAAGACAGAATAACACTCATTTCTTGTTCTATTGTTCTATAGTTTTACGTCACACGTAGCCATTATGCCTGACCAAGTTCCATACGCAAATCCTACGCCCGCGCCTTCGCTTGAAGAGATTCGAAAAAGCCATTCGAGCGGTATTTTCTTTTATATCAGTTTGCTTGCATTTTTACTTGTAATCGCCGCTTATGGCGGCCTTATTTTCTTGAACCGCGCACAACAAACCGCACAACAGGAAGTTCTTGCCCAGATAGATCAAAAAAGGCAGGAATTGCGCCCCGAGCTGGTACAGCAGATATTTTCTTTAGAGAATCGCTTCAATGCCATGAAGTCTCTCATCCAAAAACATATGTTTCCATCCCGGACACTTGCATGGCTTGAACAACATACACACCCCCGTGTTGCATTTGCGACATTCGCATTTGACAGCACCAGCCGCAAACTTGCGCTGACCGGAACGGCAGATTCACTGGTTTCCCTTAACCAGCAGATAGCAATTTTCCAGCAGGATCCGGACATCGAAAAATTCGAATTCAACGGACTCTCACTCAAAAAAGAGGCGGAGGGCGCCGGCTTTAATGCCACGGTTATTTTTAAGCCGGCCTTTCTACAGGTAACTCCATAACTATGTTTCGCTACGGTATTCCATCATTACTTCTTCTCGGCAGCCTGCTTGCAGGTATTTTCTACCTCAAACCCGCGTGGGACGAGTTTCGGCAAATCAAAGCCGAGACCGACCATGTGCGGGCACTTTCCGCTGAATTTGACGACCTCATTCAAAACCGGGATGCGCTTATTGCAAAATTAAACTTAGTCTCCAAAGAGGACTTGCGAAAATTGGAAGCGCTGATTCCGCAAAGTCCCCAATCGCTTGAATTCCTGATCGCCCTGCAGCAGGCAAGCCAGGAAAGCGGAATAGGGCTCACTTTTACCAAAGCGGATATCGCTCCTCCGGCATCATCTGCCTCGAGTGCGAGTCTGAAATCTCCGCGAACAACTTCAGCAGGAACACAGCCGGAAACATCAGGCATGCCGGGAGCAGCCACTGCAGGCGCAACACCAAGACCCGGATCCCCCCAAATGTTGAACCCGAGCGAGCAGCCCGCAATTCAGGCCATTACTATTAAAGACCTGCCTGTTGGTATTGATATTAGCGGATCCTATGAAACCGTAAAAAAATTCCTCGGACGGCTTGAACGCTTCGGGCGCCTGACCGATATTTCCTCTTTGAACTTTTCAGCAAAATCAAGCAGCGGAGATCAATCGCAATCAAGCGATACGTTTACATTTTCCATGAGTTTAATTACCCACTACCAATGAGCCGTCAAACATTGATTATTGTTATTATTATAGTATTAGGAGCAGCCGGTCTTTGGTTTTTCTTCTTTCAGTCTTCTCCCGATGAAGCCGGCACCGGCGAAGAGCAGGTTTTTGTTTCTTCAAACCCGGACGTGCAGCGCATTGAGCAGGAACTCTCCGATCTCCGGCGCTTGAAAGACCTGCACATCGACACCAGCATCCTCAAAAATCCTTTTCTTCAGTCGCTTGAGCCGCCGCGCATACCCTCCGCAACCACCGGTACGTCAACGGCCACAACCCGGGGCAGACCCAACCCGTTCCTGCCGTTTTAACATGTATGCCAAAAAATCTTCTCGATATTCTCGTCACCAAAGGCCTGCTCAATCTGGCTGATGCGGTTTCCCTCCGGAAAGAAGCCGGCGAAAAAAATATGCCCCTCGAGGACATACTGTATCAGCATGGCATTTCGGAGACGGAAATTGCCGAAGCAAAAAGCGAACTGACCGGATTTCCCGTCAAATACCTCCAGGGCCAGGAAATACCCGAAGACGCATTGCGCGATGTTCTTGAAGATTCCGCGAACTTTTACAAGATGATTCCGATGGGCAGAAGCGACGGCTATATTAACATCGGCATGCTGCACCCCGAAGATGCGTCCTCTCAGGATGCGATCAAATTTATTGCTTCGCGAGTCGGGCTTCCAAGCAGGATATTTGTTATCACACCCACGGATTTTCGCACTGTCATGCAGGAATACAGGGGGCTCTCCGGAGAAGTCACGCGCGCGCTCGGAGAACTCCAAAAAGAATCACCGGAGCAGCAGGTAGTAAGCTCGGAAGAACACGTTGATTCCAATATCACCATTGAAGACGCGCCCATTACCAAAATTGTGACAGTCATTATCCGCCATGCGGTTGAAGGCGGCGCATCAGACATCCATATTGAACCCGGCAGAGACAATGTGCGGGTCCGCTTCCGCGTAGACGGCGTTCTTCATACCAGCATTATTCTCCCGCCCGAAGTACATGCGGCGCTGGCAAGCCGCATCAAAGTCATGACCAACCTGAAAATTGACGAGACGCGTGTTCCTCAAGACGGCAGGTTTCATGCTGAAATCAAAGGACGCGAGGTTGACTTTCGCGTCTCCACATTCCCAACCGCTTTCAAAGAAAAGGTGGTGATCCGGATCCTTGATCCTGCGGCTGGAATAACCGATTTGAAAGGACTCGGATTGAACCGCAGAAATCTTACGCTCACGGAAGACTCAATCAAACATCCGTATGGGTTGATTCTCATTACCGGCCCCACCGGATCGGGGAAATCAACCACGCTCTATTCACTGCTGCAAATCCTTAACGAAGAGCGCATCAACATCGTCAGCTTGGAAGACCCGATCGAATATTATATCCAGGGAGTAAACCAGTCCCAGGTGCGCCCTGAAATCGGCTATGATTTTGCCATGGGATTGCGCCATATCCTGCGCCAGGACCCGGATGTCATCATGGTGGGGGAGATCCGCGACAAAGAAACTGCTCAGCTGGCGATTCATGCCGCGCTTACCGGCCACCTGGTGCTTTCGACCCTGCATACCAACAACGCAATCGGTGTTATTCCCCGTTTGATTGACATGGGCGTTGACCCGTTTTTGATCACTCCGACGCTGATCTTGGCAATCGGACAACGCTTAGTTCGCAGATTATGTCCGGATTCGCGAAAGAAAGTACCACTGACCGGATCAATCCGCGATGCGATCTTGCGCGAGATAGAAACAATGCCGGAGCAGGTCAAACAACAGACTCTTGCCAGCCTCCCGGAGTTTATCTACCAAAGCGAGGTCAGCCCGACATGCCCCAAAGGCAGGCGCGGCAGAGTCGGAATTTTTGAAATGCTTTCCATGACCCCGCAACTCGAGCAGATCATCCTTTCCGAAGCATCCGAAGCGAATATTCTTAATGAAGCGCAGCGTCAGGAAATGCTCACCCTGCGCCAGGACGGCATTTTGAAAGTGCTGGAAGGCAGCATCGGCTACGACGACCTGCTTGAAGTGATTTAAAAACATTATTTTGCGTGTTTCGTATATCGTGATACACTACTGTTATGGAGAAATCAACGCCGAAGAAAATCCTGATCATAGACGACGACCCGTTCATTGCCGATATGTACGTGATCAAGTTTAAAGGCGAAGGCTTTGAAGTTGAAGCAGCCAATGACGGCAAGGTGGGAATAGAGCAGGCCGCCAAAATGAAACCAGATGTTATTCTGCTTGATGTAGTTATGCCAACCATGGATGGCTTTGACGTGCTGCAAAAATTGCGAGCCGATAAATCCTTAGGCCACACAAAAATTATTTTTCTGACCAATTTCGGGCAGCGCGAAGATATTGAGCGCGGCATGCAGCTTGGCGCCAACGGATACATTATTAAAGCGCATTTCACCCCAAGTGAAGTTTCCACAAAAGTAAAAGAAGTACTCGCTCAATAATTTTTATGACAAACCCCCACAACGCAGAACAACTTTTCGAAGACCTGCTTTCCACGGTCATCAAGCAAAATGCTTCCGACCTGCATATTTCAGTAGGCAGACATCCGGCTATGCGCATTGACGGCGCACTCATGCCGATTCTGCAGCATGATATCATCACGCCTGACTTGGCAAAAGCATTTGTATTCACAATCCTCAATGAAGAACAACAAGCAAAATTTCTGAAAGAAAAGGAAATCGACCTCTCGTACGATTTCCGCGACCGGGCGCGGTTTCGCGTCAATGCCTTTTTCCAGCGCGGATTTATCGGCGCTGCACTACGGCTTATTCCCACCAAAATACGCACATTCGAAGAGCTTCAACTGCCCCCGATTATTGAATCGTTTGCCTCTTTCACTCAGGGATTTCTGCTGGTGACCGGACCGACCGGACACGGCAAATCCACCACGCTTGCGGCTCTCATTGATTATATCAATCACACCCGCGCCGATCACATCATCACCATCGAAGATCCGATCGAATATCTTTTTACGTCCGACCGCGCAACCATAGACCAGCGCGAAGTCGGATCAGATACGCTCGATTTCCACCGTGCGCTTAAATCCATGTTTCGCGAAGATGTGGATGTCGCCATGGTAGGCGAGATGCGCGACGTAGAAACCATTGGCACCGCAGTGACCGCAGCCGAGACAGGACACTTTATTGTCTCAACCCTGCACACCAACAATGCCTCGCAAACCATAGATCGCATCATAGATATTTTCGAACCGAACCAGCAAAACCAGATCCGCGCACAGCTTGCCTCCACCCTGATCGGCATCATCTCGCAACGCCTTATTCCGCGCGTGAGCGGGGGCCTGGTACCGGCAGTAGAAGTCATGATGGCAAACACCGCAGTACGCAATCTGATCCGGGAAAATAAGAGTCATGAGCTGAATATGGTCATTGAAACCAGCTCGGAACAGGGTATGATCAGTTTAAACCATTCTCTCATAGACTTGATCAGACGCGGCGAAATTTCAATTGAGAACGCGATGCTTTACTCCACCAACCCCAGCGAGATCCAGTCTATCATGCGGGAAGGATGAAAAAACACGAAACACATAGCACGTAGCACGACACACAAAAGAATTTTCTGTCGTTTTACGTTTTATGTTATATGTGAGTCGTTACTCCATGCCGTCATTTGAATATAAAGCCCGCACCAAAACGGGCGAAATACGTTCAGGAATCATTGAGACATCCTCCCAGGATGCGGCTCTTGACGCACTGCACCGCAATGAGCTCACAGTCATTGCAATCCACGCCCAGGCAGAAAAATCACTCTTTGAGATGAGCTTCGGAGGACGCGTCAAACAAAAAGACGTGGTTATTCTTTCGCGCCAGCTTGCCACGTTGTTTGAAGCCCAGATTCCGGTCATACAGTCATTGCGCACTCTTGCAAGCGATGCGGCAAAGCCAAAAATGCGTCTGGCGCTCACCGCCATGATTGATGATGTGAACGGAGGTCTCGCGCTTTCCCAGGCTCTTGCCAAACATCCCCATATATTTTCCCTATTTTACGTAAATCTGATTCGTGCGGCAGAAGAATCCGGCAAACTGCAGGAGGTATTCTTATATCTTGCCGATTATCTTGAGCGCTCATACTATCTGACCACCAAAGCACGCAACGCCATGATCTATCCGATATTCGTCTTCAGCACGTTTATTATCGTGATGATTCTGATGCTTACCATCATCATGCCGCGGCTCACGGTTATTTTTGAGCAAAGCAACGTGCCTATTCCGCTTTACACCAAAGCAATCATTGCCTTATCCCTTCTGCTGCGGCAGTGGGGCATTGTCCTGCTTATTGCGCTCATCGGAGGAGCCGTGGCGCTCTGGCGGTGGGTGGGAACACCCAAAGGCAAGAGAATCGCGCACAAACTTCAGCTTAAAGTCCCCGTGTTCGGCGAGTTGTACCAAAAACTCTATATGACGCGGTTTGCCGACAACCTTCGTACGCTTATTGTCGGCGGCATCCCCATTATCCGCGCACTCACCATTACCAGCGATGTAGTCGGCAATGTTATTTTTCAGGAAATCATTCAAAAAGCCGTAGAGTCGGTCAAGGGAGGCAATACTATCTCGGCTGCGCTTGAACGAAGTCCGGAGGTGCCTATTCTGGTCACACAGATGATCCGAATCGGGGAATCTTCCGGCCGCCTTGACTTTATTCTCGGAAGCATTGCCCGCTTCTATCAAAAGGAGGTGGATTCGTTGGTTGAAAACCTCGTTGCCTTGATCGAGCCGATTATGATCGTGCTTTTGGGTCTTGGCGTCGGCGTTTTAGTCGCTTCGGTGCTGGTACCGATCTATAATCTGATCGGGTCGTTTTAAAAACATCATCCTGAACGAAGTGAAGGATCTCATACATTGCGAGTAAAAGATTCTTCGCTCCGCTCAGAATGACAAGAGTATGGTTGAGTTAGCTCTATCTCTTATTATTTTCTGTCTCGGACTTGCCATAGGCAGCTTTTTGAATGTTGTAATCATACGCGGAAATAAGGGGGAAACGCTTGGCGGCCGATCTCATTGCGTCAATTGCAATACGTTTCTCTCATGGCTAGAACTTGTGCCGCTGGCAAGTTTCATTGTCCAACGCGGCCGCTGCCGCCGGTGCGCCAAAAAAATTTCTTGGCAATATCCGCTGGTAGAACTTGCATGCGCTATCGGTTATGTAAGCGGATTTTGGGCATTATTCTATGGCAATCTTTCGATAACTTCATTCCCGCTTGCGCTTGCCGGAATAGCCATCGGCATACCCGCAATGTTAGTGATTATAGTATCTGACTTTCGTTTTCAAACCATTCCCGACGGCGCCACTCTTATCCTCGGCCTCATCGGCTTTGGCGCAGTTTTGCAAAGAAGTGCTGCCGTGCCTGGCGAAACAATCAGAATCGCGCTCTATGATCTGGGTATCGCACTGCTTGCTGCAGCAACACTGTGCAGCCTATGGTATTTCTCACGAGGACAATGGATGGGCTTCGGCGACGTAAAGCTTATTCTTGCCACTTCGCTTATCGTGGGATTTCCCGCTGCAATTGCCGCATTTCTCTTTGCATTCTGGAGCGGCAGCATAGCAGGCATACTGCTGATCCTTGCAGGCAAGAAACAGATGCATCAACGAATCCCATTCGGACCATTTATCATTTTTGGGGCCGGGCTGGCATGCATACCACAGTCAAGACTAATCTTTTTTTCCCTTCTTTTTTAACCGAACCGGACGTGATATACTCAATAAATAGATATAAAAAAACTTATGGCAAAAACAAAGAAGAAATTTTATCATATCGATATCGGCATCTCTCTCCCATGGGTCGCGCTTGGATTAGTATCCCTCATATGCGTGGCAAATACGGTTATCCTGACCAATGCATTTTCCAAAGAGATTGACGGCTATATCAATCCCAAGAACCAGCTGCTCATAAGCGAAAAAACAGGCCGCGCATGGGTTGAAATAGATTTTGACGGCAAACAAAAGCGGCTTTTTGAGAGCAATCTTGGATCATATCACTACGAACTTGCTGCTGTGCTGGCCCAAATAGCAAAAACCGCGCATTTTTCATTCAAAATGAAACAAGGAGAGATAGAGGAGCTTGCAGGTATATCTGCAGGGGAAACTCGCTCGTGGCGCGTATACCGTTATGATACCCGAATCAATCAGCCGATTGACCAGATAACCGTTTCCGGCAATGACTACTACCGCATCAAGCTGGAACCATAAGGCGCAGCCTGTGCATATCTTTGCCTTGCGCTCATTTTGAAAACCGGATATCATGAAAGCATTCGCTTTACATAATTTTGAAAGGTCGAATTCTGAAAGAACATATTTTACCAACATACAATGACATTTTTGACACAAAAACGAAGTAAGAATGGAGGTTTTACCCTGATTGAGCTTTTGGTGGTCATCGCGATCATCGGCGTGCTTGCATCCATCGTGCTCGCATCGCTCAACACCGCGCGCAAAAAATCGCGCGATACACGCCGCGTTGCGGACATGAACCAGGGAAAACTGGCATTAGAGTTGTTTTACGACTCCAATAGAAGGTACCCGAGCACCGCGGCAGCCGAAGGCACGGCATTACTCGTACCTACGTTCATCGCCTCATGGCCGACCGATCCGATTACCGGAACCGGATATACCTATTATGCCGGACTCAACAACAGGGCTGATAACGGGTCAACCGATAACGTCTGCAGCACAGCGGCAGCCACATGTCAGCTCTTCCACACCGGTGCGACGGTCGAGGATCTAACGATCACCGCCATGGCTTCGCGCGCCGGAGGTTGCCCGGAAGCAACAGGAAGCTTGCCTGCAGGCTGCTCGTCGTCTCTTGACGAAACAACCATTCACGGACGCAACACCGGCTTTACCTGCCTCAATGTTGCCGCGACCGGACAGGGCTGCTACGACGTAATTCCTTAAACTGATTCTTCTGAACTGCAAAAACCCCTTTGCTTCGTGTGCGGAGGGGTTTTTTAGTTCTTCAAAATATGATATACTGTTCATATCATGAATCGCCAGCAATCAAAACAGCAAAGAATGAGTGGGTTTACTGCTATAGAGCTGGTCGTGTCTCTTGCCATCATTATACTTGTCAGCGCACAGATTTTTGTCAGCTTTTCAGGCATCGGACAGGGAGTAACGATCAACCGAACTGTACAGGAAATAATAGACGAGATCAGAAAGGCCCAATACGCCGCCATTGCAGTAATTTACGCGCCCAACTTCGGCCTGCCGCCATCTCCTTCGGTAGGCATGCGCATAAGCACCGTTGTCGGCCCAACGCCGCAGGTACTCCGCTTTATAGACCGCAACGATTGCGCAGGTTGTGTTCAAAACAATACATATGATGCGGCCCAAAACGAAAAAATCGGCGAGTACGCGCTTCCGGCAAATATGAAAATCAACCGGCTGCTTGACGACCAAGGCAACACCTATAGCACTATGCATATTTTATTTCAGGTTCCGGAGGCCACAGTATTTCTCGCAAAGGATGATGGTACTGCATTTCCCGGAAATCGGGTTGATATCGAACTTGCCAGCACAAGCGGAGTAAAAAAAATCATTACGGTGCGCGTAACCGGACAGATCAACGCAAATTAGAATGAAGTACCAACACAAAAACAAGGGGTTTACCCCGTTAGAGAATGCCCCGCGACTTGCCACGGAAACACGAGCACGGGATTCAATGTCCCGAGCGAGTTCTCTAACGGGGTTTACTATGATCGAGACGATCATTGCTTTTGGCGTGCTGACCGCGGCAATTATCGGGCCGGTAGCGCTTGTCGCGTTCAGTTTTAGCCGTGCACAGTCATCGCAAAATAAACTGATTGCGACAAATCTTAGCCAGGAAGGCATAGAGCTGGTCCGTGCCATCCGTGAAAACAACGTGGTTTGCGATATTCTTTCCAATCCGCCGCCAGTTGTCTGGAACGACAATCCGGCCGGGGGCCAGAGACTCGGACAAGGCAGCAACAACTACTTTACCGTAGACGTGAACGACATGGTTACTCTTGCCTGCGATGCCGTTTCGTTTTCCACCCCCAGACCGACAGCGACAACAGACAGCGCATGCAGCGCCAGATTACTTAACCTCGACGCAAACCGCAGATATACCTACGGTCCGGGTACGCCTACTGCATTTCGCCGGTGTACTACCATTTGCGTCCCGTCTTCATCGCCTCCGTGCAATGGAACAGCGGATGGTGATGTAAGCAATGCGAATGATCAAATGGGAATCATTTCAAAAGTCTTTTGGACAGAACAGGGGCGCGAACGCAGCCTTCAGTTCCAGGAACGACTGTATAATTGGAGATAAAAAATATGGAACACGAAACACGAAACACGAAACACGAAAATGGATTCACCTTGATTGAGATTATTGTCGCGGTGAGCATTTTTGCGCTTATTACGCTTGCAACCGTGCAAATTATGCTCATTGTTATGCGTACCCAAGAAACGATCACCCGCATTCAGGCGATCCAGGATAATGCCCGTTTTTCACTTGAGCTGATTACCAAAGAAATGCGCACCGGAATCAACTATGACGCCAATACGCCCGCAAGCACCATCTGTACCAACAACGGGTCGGAAATCCACTTTTTAAGCACGTCCGGACAGCGGGTGTATTATCTTGATCCGAATGGTTCGGGAAAAATCTACCGTGCGACCAGCAATGTCACGGCTGCAGACCAATGCATAAATGGCGCAAACAATCAGTTCAACGAATTCACCGGAGATCAGGTATTTATAGAACGTCTTGCATTTATTCTCCATGGACAAAACCCGGCCATAACCGACGGACAAGCTATGGCAACTATCACGATGCGCGTCAGACCCAATCTCGACCTGCAGACAACTATCGTACAACGCGTACGCGACGCGCTGTAACCGGCATAATAAAGCATATACACATAATACGATGCGAAAAATACAAAACAAAAAAGAAGGGGTCATCCTGCTGCTTGTCGTGATTATACTCACTGCAATTTTTTCCATCAGTATTGGCGTATTCAGCGTGATTATACGGCAAGTCGCCATTTCGGAAACATTTGAAAGTTCAAACATTGCGTTCTATGCCGCAGACCAAAGCATAGAGCGCACTCTGTACCGGGATCGCCAGGAAAATGATTTTCCCTGCGCAAGTTTTCCATGCACCACCACCATACCGCAGCAATCGACCGCATCTGGAGGATGCATGAGCATCTCCACGATTACCAAGATCGCAAATCCAGTGCCGCCACCCCCGATGATAACCCAGATCAGCGTCAGAGGATTAAACACCCTCTGTGGAACCGTTACCGAGCGCACGGTCGCGCGCGCATTCTTGACCACGTATTGAAATAACGATAAACAGAGAACATAAAACAATATAAGAAACCGGAGTGTCGTTCTACGTTCTATGTTTTACGTTTTATGTTTCCCCATGCAGACTCCACAACAACGAATCAAAGAACTCCGCAAAGAAATCAACCATCATCGGTATCTCTACCATGTGCTCAACCGCCAGGAAATATCGGATGCAGCGCTTGATTCGCTTAAACACGAGCTGGCACAGCTTGAGGAGCAGCACCCGGATCTGATTACTCCGGATTCGCCGACCCAGCGCGTTGCAGGAAAGCCGCTTCCGGGATTTTCAAAAGTCCGCCACGAAACACCCATGCGCTCCCTTGCCGACGCATTTTCTGAGGTTGAGCTTACCGAATGGGAAACGCGCATAAAAAAGCTTTTACCTAGCGACGCCCGTCTTGATTATTTTGCCGAGTTAAAAGTAGACGGATTTGCGGTCTCGCTCGTGTATGAAGACGGAATTTTCACAACCGGTTCAACGCGCGGAGACGGCATGGTCGGCGAGAATGTGACGGAAAATCTTAAAACCATAAACTCGATTCCGCTACGCCTTCGTGATACAGATGAGATTGCCCGCCTAACTGCAAATGCAGCCATACTGAAAAAATTTCCCGGCGTGCGAAATGCCATAGCCGCCACCCCCAGCCGCCTTGAAGTCCGCGGGGAGGTGTATATGACCAAAAAAGTTTTTGATGAAATAAACGCTGAACAGAGCAAAAAAGGTCTGCCTCTCTTTGCCAATCCCCGCAATATTGCCGCCGGATCCATGCGCCAGCTTGATCCGGCGATGGCCGCATCACGCAAACTCGACTTCCTCTGCTGGCAGCTCGTGACCGATCTCGGACAGAAAACACACGAGGAAGAGCACCTGATCGCGCATCTGTTCGGCTTCAAGACCGTAGAGGTCGCTCAGCGCTGCAAAGACACCGACACAGTTATGAAGTTTTGGCAGCGAGTTTTAGATGTGCGCGATAAACTCCCGTTCCTCATAGACGGCATCGTGGTGCAGGTAAATTCCGAGCAACTTTTCCACGAGCTTGGCGTAACCGGAAAAACACCGCGCGGAGCCATAGCCCTCAAATTTCCGGCAGAAGAGGCTACGACGACTGTCGAGCGCATTGCGGTACAGATCGGCCGTACCGGCGTACTTACGCCCATCGCAATATTGAAACCTGTTTCCGTTGCCGGCGTTATCGTCTCCCGTGCCACGCTTCACAATCTTGACGAGATCAGGCGTCTTGACGTGCGGGAAGGGGATACGGTCATTATCAGGCGCGCAGGAGACGTGATTCCGGATATCGTGCAAGTTCTTCCGAAACTGCGGCCGTCCAGAACCCGGAAATTCGAGATGCCAAAAAAATTCTGCGATCAAAATGTGGTGCGGATACCCGGCGCGGTGGCACACCGCATCGAGCATCCGGAGCAATGCGAGCTGGTGCAACGCGAGCGCCTGTATCATTTTGTATCAAAAAACGCATTCGACATTCCCGGGCTTGGCCCAAAGATCATAGACCGGCTGCTTGATGAAGGCCTCATTCAGGATGCCGCGGATATTTTCGTACTCACCGAAGGGGATATCAAACCGCTTGAGCGATTTGCCGAAAAATCAAGCAGTAACCTGATTGCCGCAATCCAACAAAAAAAAGAGATTGAACTCCCGCGTTTCATCTATGCACTTGGCATCCTGCATGTCGGTGAAGAAACAGCCATTGATTTAGCCAGCCGTTTTGGTACATTGGAAGCATTGCAATCGGCCCCGCAAGGGGAGCTTGAGCAAATTCCCAATATAGGACCAATTGTCGCAAAGAGCGTAGCTGCATGGTTTCACACCCCCCGAAACCGTGAACTGCTTCAGAAAATGGCAAGATCGGGAATACGCCCCAAGCCGTATCAAAAACCCGCAGCCGGTACATTACGCTTGAGCGGACTCACCTTTGTGCTCACTGGCACACTTTCCAGCCTTTCACGCGATAAGGCAAAAGCACGCATCCGGGAACTCGGAGGTGCCATATCCGAATCCGTCAGTAAGAAAACAAGTTTTGTGGTGGCAGGAAAAGACCCAGGATCAAAACTTGCCCAAGCAAAAAAGCTTGGAGTTCCAATTTTAGACGAAGAAGCATTTTTGAAGCGAATTCATTCATAATTTTGAAAGC
Source organism: Candidatus Sungiibacteriota bacterium (assembly GCA_016206285.1). Classification (GTDB taxonomy): domain Bacteria; phylum Patescibacteriota; class Minisyncoccia; order Sungbacterales; family HO2-52-23; genus JACQRW01. The sequence continues at coordinate 35,225 of JACQRW010000016.1, read as the reverse complement.
AATTCATGATCACCAAAGAGGACGTACAGCATATAGCACATCTGGCGCGGATTGAACTTACTCCTGAAGAAGAGGAGCGTTTTCAACATGACCTTTCGGCAATTCTGCAATTTGTCGAGCAACTTAATCAGGTTGATACAACCGGGATCGAACCCATGACCGGAGGCACGCATCTGGAGCAGATCACGCGGATGGACGCGCAGATCAATACCGATCTCGAACACCGTTCAGCCGGCCTTATTGAAGCAACATCAGAAAAAAGGGGACAGATGGTCAGTGTCAAATCGGTTTTTGAATAAATACTTTTCATGCAACTCAATCAACTTACCATCACTGATGCAGCAAAAGGACTTCGCACAGGAGAATTTTCCAGCGAGGAACTTACGAATGCATGTCTTGCTGCTATCCAAGAACAGGATCACGATATCCACGCTTTTCTGAAAATTTCTGACCGCGCGGCTGATGCGGCAAAAGAAGCTGACAGGTTATTTAAAGATAATCCCGATGCGGCATCACCGCTCACTGGCATTCCACTTGCCATGAAAGATAACATCCTTGTCGAGGGGGAGTACTGCACCGCGGGATCGCGCATGCTTGAAAATTACATTGCATCATATGACGCAACGGTAATCAGAAAATTAAAAAATCAAAACGCGATTCTGCTCGGCAAAACCAATATGGACGACTCAGCAATGGGATCATCAACGGAAAGCTCGGCATTTGGCCCCACAAAAAATCCTCATGACCTTACGCGCGTTCCCGGCGGATCATCCGGCGGATCCGCGGCTGCGGTTGCCGCACATATGTGCCTTGGCGCACTCGGATCAGACACAGGCGGCTCAATCAGGCAGCCCGCATCATTTTGCGGCATTGTCGGCATGAAGCCGACATACGGCGCAGTCAGCCGCCATGGCCTTATTGCCATGGCATCCTCGCTCGACCAAATCGGACCTATGGCCAAAACCGTTGCCGATGCCGAACTTCTTTTTCATGCGATCAAAGGGCAGGACGGGTTTGATGCCACCGTTGCCGGCCAAGATAGTTTTTCGGACGAACCAATTCCGACAAAGCTCCGCATTGGCGTGCCAAAAGAGTATTTCTCGGACGGCCTTGATCAGGATATAAAAGATGCCATTACAAAAATTCTTGCCGCATGCGAACAACAGGGCGCGGAGCTGCATGAAGTAAGTTTGCCGCACTCATCATATGCTCTTCCCGCGTATTATATCATCGTACCATCCGAAGTATCTTCAAACCTCGCGCGTCTCGACGGCATCCGCTACGGATATCATCATGAACAAAGCATGACGTTATTTGACGTATACGCTCAATCCCGCGCAAGAGGATTTGGCCCCGAGATCAAACGGCGCATTATGCTCGGCACGTATGCGCTTTCCGCCGGTTATTACGATGCATACTACACTAAAGCGCAACAGGTACGCCGGCTCATCAGCAAAGATTTTTCAGACGCATTCGCGAAAGTGGACGTGCTCATAGGACCGACCACCCCGACTCCTGCGTTCATGTGCGGAGAGAAAAAAGATGATCCGCTCAAAATGTATCTGGCCGATATCTATACGGTTGCGGTCAATCTCGCCGGCCTTCCCGGCATTTCCATCCCGGCCGGATTTGTCATGCGGGGCAATGCCAAACTTCCCGTAGGGCTTCAGCTGATTGCGCCCCGTTTCCATGAAAACCAACTTTTTACCGTGGGAAAGATGATCGAAACACTTCAGCCTTAATTTTTTTTATAGACAAATATGGGAGAGACAAAACCGCTTGAACACCATGCCGTAGAAATCATGACCGCCGTCATGGGGCTTCTCATTTTTCTTGCGCTTCTGTCTTCTCTCTTGCGCTTTGTCCCGAACCTCTACGGCCAGTTTCTGGGATGGCTGCAATCATGGCACCTTGGAGCATTCCCATTATTGCTGATGATTCTTTTTATTTTGCTTGATGCCCTGCTCGTCGGGTTTATCGCATTTACCATACGCCGCTATTCTGAACTGGTAAGCAGCAAGCCGCACACGGCTGCCCCCGTAGCGCCAGTAAACCCGGCAGCTGAAATACAGTTAAGCTGGAAAAATATCGAACGGCTTATTGAAAGCCAGAGCCAATCGGACTGGAATATGGCGATTCTTCAGGCGGACGCCCTGCTCGATAACACGCTCAAAAATGTCGGCTATGCCGGCGCTACCATGGCGGACCGTCTGAAAGTGGCTGATCCGAACCAGCTCCCCTCGCTTGATCGCGTGTGGTCCAGCCATCGGCTCCGCAATGCCATCGCGCACGACCCCACGGACCAGCACAACCGCGAAACCATCATAAGCGCCGTCAACAGCTATCGCGCTGCCTTCCGCGATCTGGGCTTTATCACCGATCTGTCCCCGGATACCCCAATCCCCGGAGACGCCCCGGATAATCTGCAATTTCAATAAAGTAAAACACTGTTTTTGCATTCAATACTTTATCCACGATCGTGAACTAGTATTAGGCATGGCGTTGCTATTTTTATAAACAAGGTGTAGGGTAAGCTGAGTTAGCGATGGTATGCTCGTCTCTCGCCCAGAGAATTCCACGACAAGATTTTCTGGGCGGGGTAGAGGAGAAGTACCTCGCGAGGCTCATAGAGTATTCTGTGACCCGGTATGGCAACATGCCGCGGAAAAACTCCCGAAACTGCTGGAAACCCATAAGAGCTTCTCTTGCTACAGCGTGATCCGAAAGGATGGCCGCGAACGCGCAAAAAAAGAGGAGATTTGGCAATCAGCATCCAAGCCCTAACAATGAATTTTGTTAAGGAAGGTTCAGAGACTACAATGGGAGCTTCCATTATCTACCCACAATAAGATGGAAGATGGTATAGTCCATTCCTTTTTGAAAGAAAAGGTACAAGAAGAACCTTGAGACGCCGGTGCAATTCCGGCCCCCGCAATGCATACCGCATCAAAAACCGTCCGACATATAGGGACGGTTTTTGGTTTATCTAGAATCTGATATACTGATTCTATATGAACACGATTTTCCGCCATAATATAATGCGAGCCATCATGCTTTTGGCATGTTTTGCCATTCTTATTTTCCTTGGATTGCGCTTTTTTACCTTGATACGCGAAGGAAAGCAAAAACCAGAGCTTCCGGCTTCTCCGGCAAAACCCACAGTGGATGTTCAAGGTACCGAAACACAGGCCATGCCGCCGGAGAATCTTACACTTCCGACTATACTGTATCGCGACCATCATTTTGACCCGATAACCGTTACACTTGAACAAAATGAAAAAAATACCGGATGCGTTATTCAGATCAAAAACGAAAGCGCGGATCCGCTCGTGATCCGCTTAAGCCCGCATGAAAAAGCATTGAAAGGAAACTACGGCGGACAGTATGATCCGATTCCGCCCGGCAAATTTATTATCATTGATCCGAGATTCGACATGGGATACGAATCATTCCACAATCACGCTATCCCAAGCGAAGAATTTCACGTGCGCATCGGCAACTCATGCCGGAGCGATTTGTAGTATTCATGAAAATTGACACATCCACTAAAAGGTAGTACTTTTTTACTACTGTTTTTTAACATTCAAATAGTATAGAGGGGTAACATATGCGGCCATTCCGGCAAATCTGGAGAATACAAAGTTCAACATATGAAATCAGCAGGGGACCCGTTGATGCAATTATTGTTCCCTCGTATGGAATGTGTAAAGATCGCCTTCCGGAGATGTCACAACACAGCATCAGGCTCGGCATCTGGTGGCAAACTACACACTTTCCAAATGCTTCTCTTATTGTAACTACGTGCAGCTACACAGGCGAAGCGCTTGAGTGGCAATTGAAGCGATATCTCTTGGATGATCTGAAATTTCCCGAACAAAAAGTCATATGGGTCCGCAGCATAGACAGCACCATTGACGAAGGAGACAAGGTACTGGCCAGTATAGTATGGGCAGTAAAGGGTATTCTTGGAATAACAGGGGACACACACTCACGAAGTTTTTATAACTTGTATGCAAAGTTGTTTCCTCAGGCAAAAATATTTGTTGATTGCATTCCTTTCGAGTTCGAATTTCAGCCGGATCATCTGATTACAGACCAGACCACCGCCGGCAAGTGGGCAAGGAGCGCCCTTATCCGTGAATTTGTTTTTCAGATGCCTTTTGGATTCTGGATCGCGCGCCACGCGCCGCACCATAAAATTAAAAACTAGAGCCACAATTCTTTGTGGCTCGTTTATTTCTATGAACGTATTCTATTGCTCAAATTTTGAAAACACTTTGCCGTCGCCTTTGGTGTCGTAGGGAAGTCCAAGCGGGTCGGACGGGATGGCTTTGAGAATTTTTTGCGTTACCAGTTCATCGAGCGTTTTTGGATACTGGCCGGTGCGTTCCTTAAATAGCTTTGCAGCCTTTTCAAGAAAATCAAGTATATCAATATGCTTGATATGCGCTTCCGCCTGCTGCTGCGCAATCTCGTCTTTTGAATTTTCATAAATAGAAACCCAGATAGCACGGGTCTGCTCGCGCAAATCCTGGCGGTTGCCGTAAGTGGCGGCAACATACTTTACGTTTGCCGGAGCACCCGGGGTGGATGCCGCAATGTTCATGTAGATTGCGGCATTTTTGCGGTCTTTAAGATAGATGTGATAATCCACCGCCAGGTAATAGGGAATCTGCCAGTCCGGATCGGCATGTTCCAGGCCTGCTTTGGCGATCTGAACAGCCTCATCCGCATGGTCGCCCGCAGGCAGCACGAGTGCCGCAAACGCATAGGGATAACTGAACTTCGGATCAAGGCCGTTTACAATCCGGATATGCGCAGCAAGCCCGTTGAGCCGATCCGCCGAAAGCGTAACAAAACGCTGGATCACGCCCACCCAGAAAAATGCGGCCGTTGCCGAGTGAAGGCCCAAATCGGCGGAGCGCATCACCGGTGCGGGAATCAAAAGCAAAGGCACCCGCGGCTGCCTGCTCTTGATCGCATCAAAATAAAATTGGGATCCGACGATCCCTGCGAAAACAAGAATACTAAACCCTATTCTCGCAATATTTTTATAGTATGACATTTGACTCAGTTTAGAGATCCTTTTTCCCAAGCAGGTGTTTGGCAAGATAGAGCAGCACGATCGTGTAAAGCACTGCATACAGTCCGGAAATAACAACCATGCCTGGCGTAGGTAGTAGATGATGCACGATTGCATTGCGGATATTGAATTTTTCAAGGTTGGGAACAATATAATAGACAACATTCACTGCTATTTTCAGCGCCGCTCCGCGATACTGGACGTATTGCAAAAGAATGGAAAGCGAATGTCCGGCATACAACACGAGAATGCCGTAAATTGCAGCGGCAAACGGAGCGGCAAACGTGGAAAAAAGCGCGGTAATGGCAACAAAAAGTCCTGCTTCAAAAAGCTGCAACACAACCGCAATCAAAGCCCCGAAGTCAAAACCGCCGCCCTTGTACCAGACCATGCCAAGATAAACTGCCGTCATGGAAACCGTGATGAGTATAATTGCCGCGAACAAGCCGACAAACTTTCCCACTATTAATTCGGATGTCGAAACGGGTTTGGAAAGAATGAGATACAGGGTGCGCCGCTCAATCTCAAGCGAGATAAGGGAGGACGCAAGAAATATGGTTATGATCATGCCAAACAGATAGATACCCGCAAGCCCGATTGAACGGATCACCATAAGATCTTCACCGAGAGAAATAGATCCGAGGAAAAGAGTAAACAAAATAAAAAGAATCGCAAACACTACAATACCGTGTAAAATGCGGTCGCGAATCGCGGCCCGAAACGTATTTTTTGCGATAACAAAAATATTTTTCATAGTTTTTCTATTGTCGAGACAAATTGTTCTTCAAGCGGACGCCCGTTGCAAAATTGTTTTACGTCTCCGGCATAGACGAGCTTGCCCTCATGGATAATTCCGATCTCGTGGCAAATCTCCTCCACATCCGCAAGCACGTGGGAGTTGAAAAAGATTGTCTTGCCGGCGCTGTGCAATTTTTTAATAATACCCTTGATCTCGCGCCTGCCGATCGGATCAAGACCATCAAGCGGCTCGTCCAAAAATACATGGCTGGGGTCGTTCACAATCGCTTGGGCAAAACCAAGCCGCTGCTTCATGCCCTTTGAGTATGTGGCGATCCGCCGGGTGCGGGCATCATAGATGCCAACGAGCTTTAAAATTTCACCGTATTCTCTTTCACTTTTATGGTAGCTTTTCTGAAACAGTTGCCCGCAAAATTTCAGGAATTCCATACCGGTAAGCCGATCGTAAAAATAGGGGTCTTCCGGCATAAAACCAAAGTGTTCACGGCACGCAGTCTCATGCGGCTCATGTCCGTCAATCTTGATCGTACCGCTGTCGGCACGCACCAATCCTACAAGCATTTTTATCGTCGTAGTCTTACCCGCACCATTCGGCCCCAAAAAACCGAATACATGCCCATTTTGTACCGTGAGCGACAGGTCGCTTACTACCGGACGATTCCCATAGTTTTTTCGAAGATTCCGAATCTCAATCATGATAAAAATTGTATCTCTTTTACTGATACCCTGCAAGAAGGGAGTATTCTTTCGCGTTCTCAACAATCGCTTGGTGCCCATCGCTTGTTTATTCAGAATGAAAAAATCCCTTGCCGGATAGGCAAAAATAAGGTATGATCTCTACAGTTTTGTGTCAGGGTAGCTCAGTGGTAGAGCGCGGCACTCATAACGCCGAGGTCGTGGGATCGTTCCCCACCCCTGACATAAGGGCAAATCAGGGGGACAGAAAATACATACTATCGCACTATATCCATATGCCGGTATTGCAAGGAAAAAACAAAAAACAAAAACTTCGCTGGAAACGGGTCTTGCTCAAACTTTCGGGCGAGACGCTCGGAGGCCAGGGAAAATTCGGCATTGATGTACATGCCGTCGAATACATCGCGAATGAGATTAGAGATATATTTGATCTTGGCTGCGAGATTGCAATCGTAATCGGCGGGGGCAATCTGATCCGGGGAAGCAGGCTTGCAATCGCAGGCATTGATAGGCCGACCGCCGATACCATGGGCATGCTGGGCACCATGATCAATGCACTTGCCCTTCATAGCGCGCTTGAACATGTCGGCATACCAACGCGCGTACTCAGCGCCATCATGTCCATACAAGTTGCCGAGCCCTACACCAGAAGACAGGCCGTAGACCACTTGGAAAAGGGGCGGGTGGTGATTCTTGCCGGCGGCACCGGAAACCCCTACTTTACCACTGACACGGCTGCAGCGCTTCGCACATCGGAAATCCAGGCGGAAGTTTTACTCAAAGCAACAAGCGTAGATGGCGTATACACATCCGACCCCCGCACCGATAAAAATGCAAAATTCCTTCGTACCCTTGACCCGCAGGATATGTTAAACCAGAATCTCCGCGTGATGGACCTGACTGCCGCCACCCTTTCCATCGAGAGCGAAACCCCCATCATTGTCTTCAACGTATTCCGCAAGGGAAACTTGAAACGCCTGATCCTCGGACAAAAAATCGGTTCCGAAATCCGTTCAAAGAAAAAATAAGAAACATATATGCGGCCGTAGCTTAGCCGGTTAAAGCGCCACACTGTCACTGTGGAGATCGTGGGTTCGAATCCCATCGGCCGCGCTTCTATAATCTGTCCTGCCCTCGCACAAGGGCATGTTCCTATTTTGTGATCTTACTCTATGCAAAGAACGGCATTAAAAAACCACACGGGAGCGATTTTCCGGTGTTACATCCGGGCGGTACGGAAGTACCCGTGGCTGCTTGTACCCCTTTGCATCGGTGCGCTGGGACTTCAGGCATCGGAGCTGGCCTACCCGCTTTATCTGCGGCGGTTTTTCAACTTGCTGGTCATCAGCAAGCCGGATGCGGCAGCCGTACACCAGTTACTTCAGACATTGGGTATGATCGCGCTCCTTGCATTTTCAAGCTGGGCAAGCCGCCGCATACAGATCGCCGGCCTGCTGCACCTTGCCTCGCGCGTGATGCGGGACCTCACGGCGACCGCATTCGATTATTTGATCGGACATTCGTATGACTTCTTTATCTCTCATTTTGCAGGCTCGCTCACCCACCGCGTGACCAGATTTTCCCGCGCGTTTGAAACCATACTCGATGCCGTTATCCTGCAATTCCTTCCCACGCTGCTTTTTGTGACCGGCGCGGTGATTATTCTCTTCATGCGCAACCATACGCTTGGTATAGCGCTTGGCATATGGGTGATCTGTTTTGTCGCGTTTCAGATATTTGTCGCGCAGCTTCGACAGCCCCTGCGCAGAGCGCGGGCCGAGGCTGACAGCACGCTGACCGGCACGCTTGCCGATGCCATTTCCAACCATATGACTATTGCGCTGTTTTCCGGCACCAGCCATGAAAACAGTCGTCTCTATGAAGTGGCGGAACGGTGGCGCAAAGCAACACTGCGCTCATGGAACGCGGACGAGTTGATTTGGGCGTGCCTTGGACTGTTTATGATCGGCATCAACGTCGGCCTGCTCTATGGCGCAATGATATTTTGGCAGCGAGGCATGCTCACGGTCGGCGATTTTGTCCTGATCCAGGCATATCTGATCACCACATTCGGCAGATTGGTTGAAATCAACCGCGAGCTGCGAAGATTTCACGACGCATTCGCCGAGGCGAATGAAATGGTGGACATGCTTGAAATGCCGCACGGCATACCAGACCGCATGGGAGCAACTCCGCTTGTCATACGCGCAGGAGAGATCGCTTTCAAAAATGTTAATTTCTATTTCAACTCAGGCCGTCCCGTGCTGGAACACCTCGACCTCTCCATCAGATCAAGCGAAAAAGTCGCTTTGGTCGGTCCCTCCGGAGCAGGCAAGTCAACCGTGGTCAAGCTTCTGCTGCGCCTGTACGATATTCCAAAAGGCAGCATTGAGATAGACGGACAGGATATCAGCCATGCCACGCAGGCAAGCGTGCGAAATATGATATCATTCGTGCCGCAGGAGCCGGTGCTGTTCCATCGTTCGCTCATGGAAAACATCCGCTACGGCCGGCGCGACGCAAAAGATGAAGAAGTGATCGAAGCCGCCAAGCAGGCGCACTGCCATGAATTTATTGCTTCGCTGCCCGAAGGATACGAAACATTCGTAGGCGAACGCGGTGTCAAGTTGTCCGGCGGCGAGCGCCAGAGGGTCGCGATCGCGCGCGCCATTCTCAAAAACTCGCCGATCCTGGTGCTGGACGAGGCAACATCAAGCCTGGATTCGGAATCAGAGGCGCTGATCCAGGATGCGCTCGAAACCCTCATGACGGGTAAAACCGTGATCGTAATCGCACATCGTCTTTCAACCATTATGAAAATGGACCGTATTGTTGTTTTGGAAAACGGGCGGATCATCTCCGAAGGCACCCATGACGAACTTATCAAGGCTGGCGGACTATACCAAAAACTATGGAGTATCCAGGCAGGAGGATTTTTGAGTTGATTGAATGATCTCCAAAAATCAGGTAGCATTACCTTATGCAAGATGCATTTTCATTCGATAGAAAGGGAGTCTGGGATATCCTGAAAATCGGCGCGTTGATCGCCGTTATTTTCATTTCATTCGATTTTGGCAGCCGGCAAGGACAAGATCTGCTTGCCGCCGCAAGCGCGCTGAAAATACAAAAGGGGAAGCCTGCAGCGCCGGTTCCGAAAATAAAAAACCCGCCATCCGGAAGCGCGCTTTCACTCTTGAGTACAAGCACCGCATCAGCTGTCTATTTCAGAAAAACCAATCTGCCCGCAAACGTTCCCGTAGTTGAGGGAGCCGGTGCCATCGCGGTTGATCTTGAAACCGGAGCGATTCTATTTGAAAAAAATAAAGATGATATCTACCCGACCGCATCCCTTGCCAAACTGATGACTGCAGTGATCGCACAAGAGACATTTGCAAGCTCGACAATTATTACAGCCGGTTCTGATTCGGTTTCAACCTACGGCAACAGCGGCGGAATCGTGCGCGGAGAAAGTTTCCGCGTATCGGACCTGCTTTACGGGCTGTTACTCCCATCAAGCAACGATGCCAGCCGCATGTTCGAACTCGCCCAAGATCCGCTCCGCCATCCGCCAGCCGGCGGAGCGGATGGCGGATTTGTGTCCGCAATGAATGCAAAAGCAGCCTCACTCGGCATGACACGAACCTCCTATGTCGATTCAAGCGGGCTCAAACAAGACACCGCATCAAGCGCGGCTGATCTCGTAAAACTCTTGCGCTACATTTATCTCAAACATCCGGAGATCGCCGCCGCAAGCCGCACGCGCCAGCATAGCGTCGTCTCGGGCGGGCGCAAAATCCGCCATATTTGGGACAATATAAACTGGCCGGCGGGAGATAAAAAATTTCTCGGAGGCAAGGCGGGCTTTACCGATGAAGCAATCGAGACTATGGCCGGAATCTGGTCGGTCAACCCGTCACAATCCGGCAACCGGCCCATTGGCATCGCGATCCTCGGCTCGCGCCACCGCGTCAGCGATACACGCGCTATCATACGATATATCGAAAATAGATTCGTGTACGGTACTACGACTCCGCTTACCCATGACGCTCCAAAACCCGGCATTATCTTTTCCGGCGCAGCGCTCCTAGAGGCAGTGAAAGAATATTTGAGATAGCACGTATTCTTTTTTCTAACAATGTTCTAAGACGATCGTCTTAGAACATTGTTAATGGAGTGTGCAGGAAGTCAAAATTAGGGCCGGGTCGCTTTTCTTGTTTTCGGGGAGATTTTCTGTTACGCTTTTGGTATGGAAAAGGATCTCGAAAAAATCCGGGCTCATGCCAAAGAGGCGATCAGAAATGCCGCCGATCTTGGCTTTCTGGAACAAATCCGCGTGGAGTACATGGGACGCAAGAGCGCGCTGACCGCAATTTTGCGCGGGTTAAAAGATCTGCCAATCAACGCGCGGAAACGGATTGGCCAAGAGGCGAATCATTTGGCTGAAGAGATTGAGCGCCTGCTCAGCGAACGAAAACGCGAACTTGGCTCCGTTATTCGCGAATCAATTCTGGCCAAAGAACGGCTCGATGTGACCATGCCGGGCAGCCGCATTGAACGCGGACACCAGCATCCGGTTACCAAAGTGCTGGCAGAGATTGAAGGAATTTTCGGATCTATGGGATTTGAAACCGTTGATGGTCCGGAGGTTGAAACCGACTTTTATAACTTTGAAGCCCTCAATATGCCGCCGGGCCATCCGGCGCGCGATATGTGGGATACGTTTTGGCTCAAAAATAAATTACTGCTCCGCACGCATACCAGCCCGGTGCAAGTGCGCTATATGGAAAAACATAATCCGCCGATCAGGATTATTGTGCCGGGGAGAGTGTACCGGTATGAGGCAACCGATGCGTCGCACGAAATACAGTTCGAACAGCTTGAGGGACTGGTGGTGGACACGCATATTTCCGTTGCAAATTTCAAGGCGGTCATGCAGGAGTTCTTTTCTCGTTTTTACGGCAATCATATTGAAATTCAGCTCCGGCCAAGCTATTTTCCTTTTGTCGAGCCGGGTTTTGAAATTTTTATCTCCTGCGTCATCTGTAAAGGCAAAGGATGCTCGGTTTGCAAACAAACCGGCTGGCTTGAGATCGGGGGTGCCGGCATGGTGCATCCAAACGTGTTTAAGGCGGTGGGGTATAACCCCAAACAGGCGCGCGGATTCGCGTTTGGCCTGGGTTTCAGCCGCATGATCATGATGAAATACAAAATTCCGGATGTGCGCCTGTTCAACTCCGGCGACCTCCGATTTTTGAAACAGTTTTGATATGAAATTTTCTTACAACTGGCTGAAAGAACTTGTCCCGTTCAAGGAATCTCCGAAACAACTGGCGGAGTTTTTGACTATGCGGGCGTTTGAGATCGAGTCAATGGAAAAAAGGCGAGGTGATGTGGCGCTCGATATCAAACTGCCATCAAACCGCGTCGCAGACGCATCCGGCCACCTTGGCATGGCGCGCGAAATTGCGGCACTGAAAGGGATACGAATCACGAAGCGCGTATCACGTATCAAGGAAAATAAAAAACAAAAAGTGAGCGAGTTTTTGAAAGTGAAGATCGAGAATTCCGATGACTGCCTCAGATATACCGCGCGCATCATGACAGATATAACCGTAAGGCAATCGCCAAAGTGGCTCCGGGAACGTCTGGATATCTGCGGATTGCAATCCATCAACAATATCGTAGACGCAACCAATTATGTGATGCTTGAACTTGGCCAGCCGCTGCACGCTTTTGATTTGGAAAAATTGAATCGTAAGCCGGAAAAAATAAAGACGATCACGGTACGGCGGCCGCGCAAAGGAGAACAAATCGAGACACTCGATAAAAAAATATATGAGCTTTCTCCGGATGTATCGTTGATTACTGACGGGGACACTCCTCTGGCAATCGCCGGCATCAAAGGCGGGCAGGCGAGCGGCATCACGGAGCACACGCATACAATCATACTTGAATCCGCAAACTTCGATCCCATGCGCGTGCGCGCTGCCTCGCAGCTTTTGCGCCTGAAAACAGATGCGTCATACCGGTTTGAGCATGGCTTGGATCCGAACGAGACCGTGGCTGCGGTTGACCGACTTGCAACACTGATCCAGAAACTTTCCGAAGGAAAAATAGTGAGCGGCATTATAGACGTTTACCCAAAGAAAGTTTTCGCTCAAAAAATCATCTTCAGCGTTTCAGACGCAAACCGCTTGCTTGGCATAGAACTTGACCCGGCATTTTATCAAAAAGCGCTTACCCGGACCGGCTGTACTGTTGTGCAACACCGAGTGTCTAACAAAGACCGGTTAGTCGTAGTGCCACCCACAATCAGGCGCGATCTCGCAATTCCGGAAGACCTGATTGAGGAGGCGGGTCGTATATTGGGCTACGAGCAGATCAGCCCGCAACTTCCCGAATTTGCAACCGTCCCCGCACCACGTAATGACAAGCGATACTGGGAAGATCGGGTACGTGACTGCGCAATCGGCTCCGGCTTCACCGAGAGCATGCTGTATGCGTTTACCAGCGAACGGGAACTTGCACAGTTTTTTATTGATCCTGCAACAGCTCCGGAACTTGCAAATCCCTTAAGTCCGGAGACAAAGTATCTGGTGCCTCGCATGTTGATCAAATATGTAAGCTCTACAGTCGAAAACCTGCGGAATTTCAGTGTGGTCAAAATCTTCGGCACTGGGAAAAATTTTACAGCTCTGTCGAAAAGCCTTGACGAGCATAACGCTCTCGTACTCGCATACGGCAGCAGAGATATTGCCGGCAAACGCGAATTTTATGAACTCAAAGGAGTGCTTGCCGGCATGTTTGAACAGCTCGGCATAGACGACTACGGATATGGCGATGTATTGACTACGGAAGAGCATCATCATGCAGCGAAATTATTCCATCCATACCGCGTTGCACATATCAACATAGGAAATGAACGGATCGGCATGATTGGCGAGATCCATCCGGCGATTCTCGATGAAATGAAGTCGCGTGGCAGAGTAGTGGCGGCAGAAATAAATTTCGACCTCCTTTGGAAACACGCGCAAGACGAAGTTGAATTCCGCCCCATCAGCAAATACCCGGCAGTAATACGCGACATTGCGGTGGTAGTGCCCGAGAACACCAAAACTGAAGTCATACAGGACATCATCGAACGCACCGCGGGCGAGCTGCTCATAGACGCTGATCTCTTTGATTACTTCCAGGACGAGGAAATGCGCCGCGGTGACATCAAAAATCTCGCATTCCACCTGACATTTCAGTCACCTGATCGCACCCTTACGGACACGGAAATTGAAAAGTTGATAGGTAAAATCATTGCCGCACTTGAGATGCAAGGATGGGAGGTGAGAAAATGAAAAAGCTTCAATAGACAATACATCCATGGAAGCTTTTATTTCTAATTCTCTTGATGGGATTGGACATTATTATTTTTCATCGCAATCAATCAGTATTCGTTTCAAGTCAGCGTCTGCGTCAAGCATCTGACTAAATTCAGCAAGAGTTGGCGGTGCTTTGTGTTGAATTTCAATCCGTTGGCGGACAAAACAGAAATAGTCCAGCACAAACTTGATATTGCGCGTGATCGTCCCGTCGGCGCAAATATCAATCGCGTCACATCGTCGAGTATCAAGATATTGGTCATATTGAACAAAAACGTGGGGGCCACGCATCGCCGGCACATAATCCGACGCAAGCCAAAAGGTGTACTCAGTCAAGAATCTCATGGAGCCGTTTAGATAATTTAAAGGAACAATCACTTCAATGGTGTCCGTCACTCTTTCGTCTTTGATATGTGGCTCATGAAAAACCTGATATGGTTCGATGGGCCTTTCAGACATAGGATATCCTCCTTCTTTTCTCAAAGACCGAATTGTGATTTGAGCGTACGTCAGCGAAAGAACAAGGTCAAATTCCCGCAACCATGAAGTAGCAAAATATCGCACATGTGCTACCATGAGTGCAAAACGTACCTTGATAACTATCTCTCGAGGGAGACACCGCCATGAAAAGAAACGCACTCTTGGTATACCCTGAATTCGGGCCGTCATTTTGGAGTTTCAAATTTGCGCTTCAATACCTTGGTAAAAAATCTTCCATGCCGTCTTTGGGATTACTCACGATTGCCGGTATGTTTCCAGACGATTACAATTTACGGCTCGTTGATATGAACGTCCAGACTCTTACAGATGCCGATCTGACATGGGCAGATATTGTTTTTACCTCTACGATGATCGTCCAAAGAAAATCATTGGAGTGCGTGGTTGCCCGCGCCAAACGCGCAGGTAAACCAGTAGTTGCAGGCGGACCACATCCAACCTCTTATTGGGAAGAAATCGAAGATGTTGACTATTTCCTCCTTGGTGAGGTTGAAGCAACATTTTCGGGATTTCTCCAAGATTTAAAGCATGGCACTGCCAGACATATCTATCTGCCACAGGAAAAGCCGGCCATCACCCGAACGCCTTTGCCGCGCTTTGATCTCATCAACATGCGCGCGTACGGCTCCATGCTGCTGCAATTCTCGCGCGGGTGTCCGTTTGATTGCGAGTTTTGCGATATCACTAAACTCTACGGCAGAATACCGCGAACCAAAACTCCGAAGCAGATGCTCGCAGAATTTGATCTCTTGTACAATCTTGGTTGGCGCGGCGCGCTATTTCTGGTAGACGATAACTTTATCGGCAATAGACGCGATGCCCTGCTATTTCTCAACGAGCTCATCCCGTGGCAGGCCGAACGCAACTATCCTTTCGACCTCTATACTGAAGCGAGCATGAATCTTGTGGAATACCCGAAATTGATGGAGGGTATGGTTGAGGCAGGTTTTACTTCTGTTTTTGTGGGTATTGAAACGCCGACTCCAGCAGCATTACTCATGACCAAAAAAGGGCAGAATGTAGACAGAACCGATCCCGAATATCCGCTTCACGCCGTGCAAACATTGCAATCAAAAGGACTTGAGGTCACGGCTGGATTTATTCTCGGACTCGACAATGACACATCGGACGCATTTGATCTCCATATCAAGTTTATCGAGAAAGCGGCAATTGCACTCGCCATGGAGGGACTGCTTACCGTACTTAAGGGAACGGATCTTTACTATCGCATGGAACGAGAAGGGCGGCTCCTTTGCGACACGACCGGAAACAGCGTTGCTGTACACCTTAATTTCGAACCACAGATACCCGAAGAAGTTTTAATCAATGGGTATAAGCGCGTGCTCAACACTATTTATGATCGCGACCTGGAAAATTATTTTGCGCGGTGTTTTGACTTGTTGCAACGGGTCAATCGACACAATGCGCCAAAACCCATGCATACGCCGATCCGCATGCAGCAAGCTTTTTATTTCACGCTTGCAACTATTCGTCAACTTGCATCTTCGCAAAGATCCGCATATCTGCGATTTTTGGCCAAAGTGCTTATAAATCATCCGGGTCAATGGCGGCAAGCATTTGCTATGGCTGCAAAAGGCTATCACTTGCGCAGAATCACCGAGCAAATTACTGTCATACATAATCTGAAGCAATATCTGGCAAGCTCAATGGTCTATCTGCAGACGGCAGCAACCCGCCGGATACCAGAAAAACCGATAGACATGGAAGCATATGCGCGCATGGTCATCACCAGCGTAAAAAACGACTACAAGAAAATCCACCCGGATTTTTTATATGACGCAACCCGCCTGATTGGCGAATTTTATACTGCCCTGGGTCAAATTCTTCCTGAATCAGATCTTCCTCGTTTCATTTAAAAAAATAAAATCGTTCTTTCTCGTCTTAAGAGGGATTTATCCCTCTTTTTAAATTACTAAAATTGTTTGCGCTTCTCATCCATTTTTGCTATACTTTCTTTATATATGGCTAAAAAACAAGAGAAAATAAAATCAGGAAACGCCCCGGCGGAGGCCTCATATACCGCCAAAGACATTTACGTGCTTGAGGGGCTGGAGCCGGTGCGTAAGCGGCCGGGCATGTATATCGGCTCGACCGGGATTGACGGACTGCATCATCTGATCTGGGAAGTATTCGATAACTCGGTGGATGAGGCCATGGCGGGCCACGCCAAAAATATCGCAATTACTCTTCTGCCTAAAAATCGAGTGCGTGTCGTTGATGACGGACGCGGCATTCCGGTGGACGTGCACAAGCAGACCAAAAAATCCGCGCTTGAGACCGTACTTACTACGCTGCATGCCGGAGGCAAATTCGGCAGCGATGCATACAAGGTATCCGGCGGCCTGCATGGCGTGGGTGTGTCGGTTGTCAACGCGCTCTCAACATGGCTCAAGGCGGAGGTATGCCGCGACAATCAGCAGTACAGTCAGGAATACGCACGAGGCATTGCTCAACATCCGGTCAAAAAAGTCGGCAAGTGCGGGGGGTCAGGCACTGCAATCACGTTTGAGCCGGACCCGACTATTTTTGAGAAAACCGATTTTGACCTGCACCGGATTCTTGACCATATCCGCCAGCAGGCATACCTGACTGCAGGCATCCGTGTGGCAATCATAGATAATCGCGATGAAAAAACCGCTGCCGACAAAACATCGCTCGCGCACTCTTATTCTTTTTACTTCCAGGGCGGCATTGTGGCATATGTCACCTATCTGAACCGCAATGAAACCCCCAAGCATGACAACATTTTTTATGTCTCCAAAGAGATAGATATTGACGGGCGCAAAGTGTATGTGGAAACCGCATTCCAGTATACCGATGATATGACCGCCAAAGAACTGGCATTTGCAAACAATATCTACAACCAGGAAGGCGGCACGCATCTGACCGGATTCCGCACCGCACTCACGCGCGCGCTTAACGACTACGCAAAGAAAAATGAGTTTTTTAAGAAAGATGACGAAACGCTTACCGGCGACGACGTACGCGAAGGCCTGACCGCCGTGGTGTCGGTCAAGATACAAAACTCAACCCTGCAATTCGAGGGCCAGACCAAATCAAAGCTCGGCAATACCGAAGCGCGCTCCGCAGTGGAACAGGTAGTGGGCGAGGCGCTCCGCGAATGGCTGGAAAAATACGGACGCGATGCCCAAGAGATCATCGGCAAGGCGCTGCTTGCACAAAAAGCGCGCAAGGCTGCCAAAGCTGCACGCGACACGGTACTGCGCAAAGGCGCCTTAGAGGGCATGATGCTTCCGGGCAAGCTCGCGGACTGCCAATCCAAAGACCCTTCCCAATCCGAGCTTTTTATCGTGGAGGGGGACAGCGCCGGCGGTTCCGCCAAACAGGGACGGGACCGAAAGTTTCAGGCTATCCTGCCGTTGCGCGGCAAGATATTGAACGTAGAGCGGGCGCGGCTTGATAAAATGCTCGCATCCAAAGAAGTACGCGCACTTATCATAGCACTGGGCGCGGCAATCGGTGATGAGTTTGATGAAAAAAAACTCCGGTATCACCGCATCATTATCGCAACCGATGCCGATGTTGACGGCGCGCACATTCGCACACTTTTGATGACGCTCTTCTACCGATTTTTTCCGGTCATTGTCGAGCGCGGCTATCTGTATATTGCCACGCCGCCGCTCTACCGCATCCAGGCAGGCAAGCAGATTTTCTACACCTACTCAGATGAGGAGCGCGATACCGTCATCACGGGAATCAAAAAACAAAAAGTAGACACCAAGCGCCAAAAAGCCGCTGCGAAGGGAAAAGAGCTATCTGAAGAAGAGGAGGGCGAAGTGAGCGGCATTGAAATCCAGCGTTACAAAGGTCTTGGTGAAATGAACCCGTCCCAGCTCTGGGAAACCACCATGGACCCGGAACGCCGCACCCTGCGCCAGGTCCGCATAGACGATGCCGCAGCAGCCGACCATATCTTCGACATCCTCATGGGCGACGAGGTATTGCCGAGAAAAAAGTTTATTCAGACCCATGCAAAAGCCGTGAAGAATCTGGATATTTGACAAAAGATACCTTTCAAGCGTATAGTTAACAAACTTAAAAGTCCCCTTGGGGGCTTTTAAAATACTTCAAAAAAGTGTAGGATGAGATCAACAAGAAGAAGACCTTTAGATAAGCCTATTTTTATGAACTTTTTCGACCGAATCGTACAATTTATCAAAGAATCGCGCACAGAGCTCAAGAAAGTAGTCTGGCCCACGCGCGAGGAAACCATCAGGCATACGCTGACCGTGATTATCATGAGCGGGGCATTGGCTTTGTTTTTAGGCGGAATTGATTACGCGCTGCAATTTATTTTGAAGACATTTGTTTTGTAAGAATATTTACTATGCCAAAACAAACATCCGAATTCGGCAAAAACTGGTATGCGATCCATACGTACTCGGGATACGAGGATGCCGTGGCGCGCAATCTCAAGCAGCGCATTGAATCCATGGGCATGGAAGACAAGATATTCAACGTGGTGGTGCCGATCGAAAAAAAGATCAAGATCAAAAACGGCAAGCGCCGTACCGTGGAAGAAAAAATTTATCCGGGCTATGTGCTGGTTGAAATGGTTGTGACCGACGACTCGTGGTACGTGGTGCGCAACACCCCGCGCGTAACGGGATTTGTGGGCGCCGGAACCACGCCAACCCCGCTCTCGGACGAAGAGATGGACGAGTTGCTCAAGCGCATGGGCCAGGACGAGCCCAAATTCAAGATCGAGGTCGCGGTGGGTGATCCGGTCAAGATCACGGACGGACCGTTCAAAGATTTTGACGGCAAGATTTCTGAAGTTGACCACGAAAAAGGCAAGCTTAAAGTACTGGTCAATGTATTCGGCCGCGACACACCCATTGAGCTTGATTCATTACAGATTAAAAAATTATAACTATGGCAAAACCTATCAAAACTACACTTACCATTCAGCTTCCGGCAGGCAAGGCAACCGCAGCCCCGCCGGTCGGCACCGCGCTCGGTCCGCACGGCATCAACATCGGAGATTTTGTGAAGCGCTACAATGAAGCCACCGGCTCCATGTCCGGGGAAATCGTACCCGTTTTCATCACGATCTTCGAGGACCGGAGCTTTGAGTTCAAACTTAAAACCCCGCCTGCGTCCGACATGCTCCGCAAAGCAGCCGGAGCCGAAAAAGGATCGGGTGTGCCAAACAAAAAGAAAGTCGGGGTCATCAGCGCCGAGGACGTGCGTAAAATCGCCGAACGCAAAATGGAAGACCTCAACGCCAACAGCGTAGATGCCGCCGAACAGATCATCCGCGGCACCGCCCGGTCCATGGGCATCGAGGTAAAAAAGTAATAACTCCTTTTGTACAAATTTACCCCATAAAGATGCCCAATCGGGCATCTTTTCTTTTTGTACTGATAGAGTATAGTAACAGTAATGGATCAGAAAATATACATCGCAACCGTAGCGGAAAAAGGAGCAGGAAAAGGTCTTTTTGTAGAGATTCTGAAAAAACTGCTGCCATCAAGACGCGTTCAGATGATCCGATCATCAGACTTTTGGAAACAAATATTAGACGTGCTGTGCAAGGAGGAATCTCGCGAGAATATGGATATCGTGGCTACTGCGCTGCGCGGCGCATTTAATGATGACGGTATTCTGAATATTCCATTAAAAAAAGAACTGCAAAGAGCCGATGCGGACGTGATTATTTTAGACGGCCTGCGCAAACCTGAAGAAGTGCAGCCGATCAAAGACATGGCAGGCACTGTCGTATTTATTTCCGCAAAACCCGAAATCCGTTTTCAGCGGCGCAAAGAACACGCCGAGAAGACCGACGAACATGATATGACATTTGAACAGTTCGTGTATCAGGATGAGCTCCCATCCAACCGGACAATACGCTCGATCGGCGAAACTATGGCGGATGCGCGGATCGAGAACAACGGAACTGTTGAGAAGTTTGAGATGGCAATAAAGGAGTTTTTACAAGACCATGGTATTACATAAGAAGAGAGCAAAGAAAGGCAAGCTCATAGTCCTTGAGGGCACGGATGGAAGCGGAAAGGGCACGCAGCTGAAGCTGTTGGCAACGCGGTTTGCTAAAGAGAAAATCCCGATTGCCACTCTGGCGTTTCCCCAATACGGCCAAAAATCAGCAGGACCTATTGAAGAGTATCTGAACGGAAAGTATGGTTCAAAACCAGAAGATGTGAGCCCCTATGCCGCCTCATTGCTCTACGCCATTGACCGGTTTGACGCGGCAACAAAAATCCGCGCATGGCTTGCACGCGGAAAGACCGTACTGCTCGACCGCTATGTTGATTCGAACGCCGGACATCAGGGAGGCAAGATCCGGAAAGAGTCCGAACGGAATAAATTTCTCGCTTGGCTCTACGATATGGAGTATCATATCATGGAAATACCAAAACCTGATTTGGTTATCATCTTGCATATCCCCGCAGCCATAAGTCAAAAATTAGTCGGCCGCAAAACAAAACGCGCATATCTGAAAAAAGGTACGCATGACGCACATGAACGGGATATTACACATCTTAAAAATGCCGAGCAGTCGTATCTCTGGCTCGCCAAAACGCATCCTAAAGACCACCGCATTATCGAGTGCATTGAGCACGGCCGCCTGCTCCCGCCGGAGACAATCCACGAAAAGATTTGGAACAACTTGGAAAAAATTTTAAGTTAAGAGCATGAAGCAATATCTTAATCTTCTTCGCCATACACTGGAGAACGGCACGCATAAACCGAACCGCACAGGCATAGACACCCGTAATATATTCGGCCAGACTATGCGCTTTAACATGGCCGACGGCTTTCCAGCCATGACCACCAAAAAACTTGCATTCAACGCGGTCAAAGCCGAGCTTCTCTGGTTTATCAGCGGCTCATCGGATGTCAAAGACCTTCAAAAATTGGGTTGCCGCATCTGGGATGCCAACGCCGAAGCGGATTACTGGAAGCCTAAAGCGCGATTTGACGGCGATCTTGGCCGCGTCTACGGCGTGCAGTGGAGATCGTGGCAGACACCCGATAATAAAACTGTTGACCAGCTCAAAAACGCAATCGCACAAATCAAGAAGAATCCTAATGACCGCCGCATCATCGTATCCGCATGGAATCCGGGCGAATTGGACCAGATGGCGCTTCCGCCCTGCCATATGTTTTTCCAGTTCTTTGTTGCTGACGGAAAACTGTCGCTCTCTATGTATCAGCGCTCCTGCGATATGTTTCTTGGCGTACCGTTTAATATCGCCTCGTATTCGCTGCTCTTGCATATGGTCGCACAGGTTACCGGACTCAAACCGGGTGAGTTCGTGCATATTCTGGGCGATACCCACATCTATCAAAACCATTTTGAGCAAGTCCGCGAACAGCTTACCCGCACACCGTATCCCTTGCCCCAGCTCTGGCTTAACTCCGAAATAAAAGACATCGAACAGTTCACCATGGACGACATCAAGCTTATAAACTACCAATCACATCCGACTATCAAAGCTCAGATGGCGGTTTGACCATACTATGAACATTTTTATTTCGCATTCTCGTGAATTCGAATACCGCACAGAACTTTATGAACCGATCAAAAAATCTGATTTGTTTTCTTTGCATACCTTTATATTCCCTCATGAAAATAACTCATTCAGATCCACCAAAGACGAAATAAGGACGTGCGACGTAGTGATCGCCGAAGTCTCATTTCCATCAACCGGAGTTGGCATCGAACTCGGCTGGGCAAACTCTTTTGGGAAGCCGACTATCTGTCTGCATAAAAAAGATTCTCACCCGTCTTCTTCATTGAAAGCGGTTTCGGCGGAGTTCATCATGTATGATAATGCCTCGGATATGGTCAAAAAACTAAGCGAGGCATTGGCAAATAGTAACATATGACCATCTCCCTTATCGCCGCAATGGATAAAAATAGGGTTATTGGGAAGAAAGGAGCGCTTCCATGGTATTTGCCTGCGGATTTGCGGCATTTTAAGGAGCTGACCACAGGCAAGCCGATCATTATGGGCAGCGCGACGTATGCGTCCATCGGCAAAGCACTGCCAAATCGCATCAATATCGTGATGACGCACGACAAAGAGTTTCGCGCTGAAGGATGCGTGATTGTTCACTCCATTGAGGCGGCATTAGCCGCAACACAAGGACACGACGAAGTTATGATCATCGGCGGGGCAAATATTTTTGCACAATTTCTTCCCCTCGCCCACAAAATGTATCTGACCATGATTGATACCGAAATTGACGGCGATGTCTATTTTCCCAAATGGAATCCGAATGAATGGCATGAAATAAGCCGTGAAGCCCGCGAACCGGATGAGAAAAACAAGTATACATATACTTTTATTACTCTTGAAAAACAATAGTATACATTTACTCACGATCGTATGAGTTTGTATACTTCGGCGCAAGACACTTTTTTTCTTAAGCACTTTGTGATAGTATCGCGAGATGAAAATCCTTGCGATTGAGACAAGCTGCGACGAGACCGCGGTGGCAATTCTTGAAATAAACGGATCAAAACGCGATCCGCAATTTCGCGTGCTTTCGCATATCGTATCCTCGCAGGTAAAAATTCATACTAAATTCGGAGGCGTAGTACCGAATCTGGCACGACGAGAGCATGAGCGTAACCTGCCGCTTATCTTAAAAAGAACTCTGCGGGAAAGCGGGTTGTTGCGAATTTCTAAACAAATCCCAAACTCAAAATTCCAAACAGTAGAAAAAATTCTTGAGCGGGAATCCGATATCTCAACGTGGTTTAAAAGGGAAGGGATAAAAATCGAGGCACCTGACATTGATGCGATCGCGGTCACCTACGGCCCCGGGCTTGCTCCAGCGTTGTGGGTGGGAGTGAATTTTGCAAAAGCATTAAGCTGTCTCTGGAACAAGCCGCTCATTCCCGTAAACCACATGGCCGGACACTTTTACTCGGCGCTTATTGAAACAAAAAAGAGGGGTCTGAAAATGAAAACGGAATACAAAAAAATAGCTTTCCCTGTACTGGCGCTGCTGGTAAGCGGAGCGCACACTGAACTGGTACTTATAAAAAAACATGGCGACTTTCGGATCATTGGCTCGACTCTTGATGATGCCGCAGGAGAGGCGTTTGATAAGGTGGCAAGAATGCTGGGATTCGGCTATCCTGGCGGACCTGCCATTTCCGCCGCTGCAGAAATGGAATTTTCTCCGCCAAAGGCGGATCCAATAAAATTCCCGCGCCCGGTCATCAATTCAAAAAACTACGATTTCTCTTTCTCCGGACTAAAAACCGCCGTGCTGTATTTTATACGCAGCATCGAGAAAACACATTCAATAAAGAAGCTGTGCCCAGCGATTGCAAGAGAATTTCAGAATGCAGTCACAGACGTACTCGTGACAAAAACTATCCGCGCCGCAAAAGAATGCAAAGTAAAAACTGTCACGCTCGGCGGGGGAGTGGCGGCCAATGCGGCATTACGCGAACGGCTGGCTGCAGAACTCGCCGGGCAATTGCCAAAAGTTTCGTTCATCACCCCCGAACTTTCCCTGACCGGAGACAACGGCCTTATGATCGCTTTGGCGGCATATTTTTGCGGGAAGAAAAAAGCCTGGACCGCAGTCCAAGCCGATGCAAATCTAAACTTAACTTGAAAAATCGGGGGAGAAATCTTGGATATCAACAGACATGGAGTTCTTTTTGTCCACTCTGGATGTCACAGTCTTTACCAGCATGTCATAATAGATGGAAAGTGTACTAAATATGTCGTGATCTATGGGAGCAATATAATGTTCGCTTCCCAAAGAAAAAACTAATTTGGTTTCCACACCTGTCATAATTGCCGTAATCTTTTCAAAATCAAGAAAAGCAACCATTTGCCCAAGACCATCGTGAGCACAAATTATAAGATCGAGGTCATCATAATTCACTGTCACTTCTCTTATATGAATTCCCGAAGTTGGCATGTTAGCTCTCCTTTTCTCAAAGATCAAAATATGTTATACAATATCCATATCAGTTTCTGAAACCTATGTCAAAAGAATTGCCATCACAATACGATCCGAAAGACGTGGAAGACCGCATCTACCGGATGTGGGAGCAATCCGGTTTTTTTAATCCGGATGTTTGCATACGTAAAAAAGTAACCGCAAAGAACGCGCCGGTGTTTTCCATGGTGCTGCCGCCTCCCAACGTGACTGGGATCTTGCACCTGGGTCATGCAGAAATGCTTGCGGTGCAGGATGCCATGGTGCGGTTTGAACGCATGAGAGGCAAACGCACGCTTTGGATCCCAGGTACGGACCATGCAGCAATCGCAACACAGGCAAAAGTTGAGGATACGCTCTACAAGAAAGAAGGGAAAACGCGGCATGATCTTGGCCGGACGGATTTTTTGAAACGAGTCGAGCAATTCGCACAAGAAAGCCATGACACGATTGTGCATCAGGTGAAGAAAATGGGCTCATCGCTCGACTGGAGCCGCGAGGCATACACGCTCGATGAGAAACGCAACCTTGCCGTTCGCACCGCATTCAAACAGATGTACGATGCAAAGCTGATCTACCGCGGCAGCAGGATCGTGAACTGGGATCCGAAACTTAAAACCACGGTTTCCGATGACGAGATCGAGTGGCGGGAGGAAACCGTGCCTTTTTATTATTTGCAATACGGCCCGTTTGTAATCGCTACCGCGCGCCCGGAAACCAAGTTCGGCGATAAATATGTGGTAATGCATCCAAATGACAAACGGTATGCCACATACGCGCACGGCCAAAAAATAGAGATCGAGTGGATCAACGGACCAATAACCGCAACCATAATCAAAGACAAGGTGATTGATATGGAATTCGGCACCGGAGTTATGACCATTACGCCATGGCATGATGCGGTTGATTTTGACATTGCTGAACGCCACCAGCTCGACAAAGAGCAGGTGATTGACTATGACGGCAAGCTTTTGCCGATTGCCGGAGAATTTGCAGGCATCCACATCAAAAAAGCGCGCCCTATGATCGTGGAAAAACTTACGCAAAAAGGACTGCTGGTCCGCACGGACGCCGGCTACACCCACCGCATTGCCACCAACAGCCGCGGCGGAGGAGTAATCGAGCCGCAGATCAAGATGCAGTGGTTTATCGGCGTAAACCGTGAATTCCGTATGCCGCACTCGAAAATAAAGGGAGTCAAAAAAGAGCAACTGGTGACACTCAAAACCCTCATGCAAACTGCGGTGAAAAACAAGCAGATCGAAATCATACCGCGGCGTTTTGATAAAGTATACTTCAGCTGGATCAACAATCTGCGCGACTGGTGCATTTCCCGCCAAATCTGGTACGGCCACCGAATCCCGGTTTGGTACTGCAAAGAACGAAGCAAAAGAGGAAAATGTGGGGAGTCGATCGTGAGCATAACGGACATAAAATCTTGTCCACACTGTAAAGGACCGGTCGAGCAGGATCCCGATACGCTTGACACATGGTTCTCGTCAGGGCTTTGGACGTTTTCAACACTTGGTTGGCCCCTCGACTCTGCTCGGGGTAAACCCAAAAAAGGAAGCGATCTTGCCACATACCACCCGACCAGCGTGCTTGAAACCGGTTATGACATCATTTTCTTCTGGGTCGCGCGTATGATTCTCATGAGCACCTGTTTAATAGGCGAGATACCGTTTAAAAAAGTATACCTGCATGGCCTGATCCGCGACGCACAGGGGAGGAAAATGTCAAAATCGCTCGGCAACATTATTGACCCGCTGGATATGATTGGAAAATACGGGGCTGATGCGACCCGGCTTTCGCTTATCATTGGCGCGGCGCCGGGCAATGACATGAAGCTTTCCGAAGACAAGATACGTGGATATCGAAATTTCACCAACAAACTTTGGAACATTGCACGGTTTATTTTGCTTCATGCTGAAGAAAAGAATGACACCGGCAAAGCAAAATTCTCGTCCAAACAGCAAAAACAATTGGCTGAACTTGCGGCACTTGTTAAAAAAGTTACCAAACATATGGATGCGTTTGAATTTCATCACGCAGCCGAGCTGCTCTACCACTATACATGGCATACTTTTGCTGATAAAATCATAGAAGAAACAAAACCGCACTTAACGGGCGGCGATCGGGGAGAACGCATACGGGCAGCAGCATTTCTGTTCGAAATCTATACTACTCTGATAAAACTGCTTCATCCGTTTATGCCGTTTGTGACAGAAGAGATATGGGCGCAGTTCCCGACTGCCGGAAAGAAAAAAAAGAGACTGCTTATGATCGAGCGATGGCCGCAAGAAAACAATAAAACGTAAAACATATAACATAACACGAAAATTAAATCCCTTTTTATCGTTTTATGTCTTACGTTTTATGTGACCCTCCATGCATACACTGTTCTTTGGCTACTCATCCGCGGAACTTGCAACAATCGCGAGCGCCAATGCCACTTATCTCGGACTTACGCTGATTCCTCCTATTCTGTGGCTTCTTTTTTACCTGCGGGAAGACGCGCACCCGGAACCAAAGCGGTTTCTCCTGCTGACATTTCTTGGGGGCATGGGCGGAGCACTGTTCGCGGTCGTTGCGGAACTGTTTTTTCTGGGAGATCAGGGTGGGGTTTTCTCCCTGCAGGCGCAGACAACCGGACACGTGTTGTTTGTGTTCTTCGCCATTGGACTGATTGAGGAATATGCAAAATATCTTCCGGTGAAGCTGCTTATCCTGCGGCGGCCTGATTTTGACGAGCCGATTGACGCGATGATCTATATGATGACCGCAGCACTCGGATTTGCGGCAATGGAAAACGCGCTTTTCCTGCTGCCTGTTTTCAACCAGAGCGTTTCTGCGGGACTTGAGATCGCGACCAACCGTTTTCTGGGAGCGAATCTCCTGCATGCGCTTTCATCCGGCATCGTCGGATTCTTTCTGGCGCGGGCATGGTTCCATCCCCGACGCGCTCATCTCATCGCATTTGGCATTTTGCTTGCCAGCCTCTTGCACACCGGATTCAACTATCTTATACTGGAACAAGACGTACTTGGCCAGGCAACATTGTACCTCGTATTTTTACTCTCATTTATGACGATCATGGTGCTTATAGACTTCGAGCGGCTCAAAAAAATTCCCCGATCGTCCGAACAATAAATCCACACGCTTATGTCAACATTTTTTGAAAAATTAACAACCGCATCGCACCCAAAAGCTTCCGGCGATGCCGCAACCGCGGATCTCGGCACCGTAGTACGGCACGCTCCGGCAATGCCCCCGAAACTGGCAGCACCCATACATGAAAAGAATGCCAATCCCGAGCCGCCGGACAACAATAGCATAGCGCAAGAAACGCCATCTCCCGTACCGGAAGAAAATATGAATACAACAGAAGAAGAGGGCGAGCTTACCGTTGACATCTATGATCACAATGACACTATTGTGATCCAATCGACTGTCGCGGGGGTCAAGCCGGAGGACTTGGAGGTATCAATCACCAGCGATATGGTGAGTATCAAGGGAACGCGCCGATCCGTTGATCACGTATCCGAAGACCATTATTACTACAAAGAGCTTTTTTGGGGTACGTTCTCACGCACCGTAATCCTGCCTGAAGAGATTGATGAACACCATACCGAAGCCGTCCTGAAACACGGCTTGCTTACCATCACCCTCCCTAAAAAAAAGAAGGGGCTTGCACACGCCCAAAAAGTGAAAATCAAGACAGTTTAATGAGATGCATCTCCGGCCTCGGATAAACTTCGGTCCACGCGGACCGTTTTTTGATTTTTAGAAGCTCGCATGCCCGTTGGCGGAATCTCAACGAAGAAAACAGTACCTTTGTTCAGATGCGACTCATACCACAAGCGCCCGCCGACTTGGTCAACAATCGCCTTGGTCATATATAATCCAAGACCCACACTTTGCTCGTTTTTGGTTCTCACGTTTTCCGCACGGAAAAATTTTGTAAAAAGGTGGGGCTTAGCCTCGTCCGGAATGCCGTATCCCGTGTCCGCAACGCTTAAAATCGTGCCAGTAGCTTTTTTTTCGATTTTGACGGTAATAGTACCGTATTCGGGCGTGTATTTAACCGCATTGGTCAGCAGATTCTGCAAGATGATATAAAGCAGATTTTCATCCGCCCGCATGGTCGTATCCATATTGAATTCTTTTGTAACCACAATTTTTTTCTCTGCGATAGCCGGCATAAGTTCATCAAGCACGTGCGCCGCAACCGTACCGGGAAATACTTCGGTCGGTTCGACAAAAAAAGTTCCAAGTTCAATGCGCGAAATATTAAGCAGCGCATCAACCAGATTGATCATCCGCCGGTTTGCATCCATAATGTCCTGAAGATTTTGGCGTGCGCTATCGCTTATCCGTTTTCCTTCTTTGCGGAATAAAAGCTCGCTTGCCCATGAAATAATCGAGAGCGGCGTCCGAAGCTGGTGCGAGGCAAGGGAAATAAACTCGCTTTTGGCGCGATCAATCTCTTTGCGCTCCGTCACATCCCGATAATTGAGTACGATCGCCCGCACGCTCGGCTCCAGCAAAAGATTGGTTTTTGTGCTTTCAATCCATATCCATGAGCCGTCGCTGCGTCTGACGCGCACATCAATCGTGATTGTTTTCCCGGGCTGTTCTCTCAAATCGGCAAGTGTCTGGCGCATGCGTTCCTGGTCTTCTTCGTGAATATAAGCAAATTCATTTGTCCGCACAAACTCCTCCGGTTGGTACCCTAAAACCGCTTTTGTCGAAGGACTGGTATAGAGAATATTGCCATAGCCGTCAATCAGGGAAATCACATCGGTACTATGTTCGATTAACGCCCGGAAGCGGCCTTCAAGCCGCCGATGCGCCGAAATAAGAGCCGCTACCGGCACCACTGCCATAGAAACAACCGCCATAAAGGTTTGGAGCAACAGCAGCGACTGGTTTTCTGCTTCTCCATATAGCGTAAAGGGGCCGCGGCCATGCAGCGTTTCCCAAAGCGCGATGGAAGACAATATCAACGTAGCGGCAGTCGCGCCTCGCGCATTAAATCGAAACGCGGCCCACAGCAGCACAGGAAGCAGGATATATTGATACGGAAACAGTCCCGAATATATCACATATCCGACTACGACAAGGACGATACATAACAAAGATCCCTCAACCGCCTTTTTCCACCCATACCACGAGTGGGGAGTGAACCATACTATAAGAAACGGTGCCACCACCAGAGCGCCACTTAAGTCTCCGAGCCACCACGTCCACCAGATTGCGCCAAAGTCGGACCAGCGTGCGAACCCGCCAAGCGCCAGGCTCGATACCCCTATTGTGGCACTCACCATGGTTGCCAGCACACCGCCAAAAAACGCGAACTTAAAGATATCCGACGCCTGCTCAAATGCATATCGCCCGTTTGCATAGCGATTGACCAAATATGCTCCGGTCAGGCCTTCAAGCATATTGCCGGTTGCGATGCCAAGCGTAGTCGCAAAACTTCCGGCAGTGGTGATGTTCGCAACAAATGCTCCCAAAAAAATAGCGGGCCACACGCGATACCCGAACATCAGAAATGCAAACAAAGCAATGCCGGTCGGCGGCCATACCGCAGTGGCGCTTGCATGCACAAATGCCAGTTGCAATCCCAATTTTGCCGAAATAAAATAAACGGCAAAGAGAACTGCCAGAAGAGGCAGATCACGCGGTATGCGCGAGATTCGGTTGTTTTTATTCATTGTCTTCAGTATACTCACTTGGCGAAAATCGTAAAAGGGGAGATGCGCACAAACCGAATTGAGACCGAAGGACGTATCCGAGTGTTATAACCAATATGTGCGGCATTATCGGATATATAGGAAATAAAAAAGCGCTGCCGATCATTTTAGACGGACTGCGCCGGATGGAGTACCGCGGATACGATTCCGCAGGTATTGCCGTGCTTGAACGCGAGAGCGTGTTTTCTCAAAAATCGGTCGGACAGATTGGCAGGCTCCAGGAAAAACTGCATGATGCCGATACCCATGGCGGAACCATAGGTATCGGCCATACCCGATGGGCCACGCACGGAGGAGTAACCGTGGAAAATGCCCACCCGCACACTGACTGCACCGGCGCAATTTGGGTGGTGCACAACGGCATTATTGAAAATGAGCGCGAACTGAAAGATGAATTACAGTCGCTCGGACATGTTTTTCGCTCGGAAACCGATACTGAAACACTTCCTCATCTCATCGAGGAAATGGAAAAAAAATATCCGGAAGAAAATCTTGCCGGACATGTGCGCCGTGCGCTTCTGCGCATCAAAGGCACTTATGGCATTGCTGTCATACATGCATCCCATCCCGATATGCTCATTGCCGCGCGCAATTTCAGTCCATTACTCCTCGGCATCGGCACCGGAGAATATTTTATCGCATCAGACGCATCGGCAATTCTCGCATACACGGATCGCGTGATCTATCTGGATGACGGTGAACTTGCCATACTGACGCCAAACACGCGCGAAATCACCAATCTGCAAAATGTTCCCAGTAAAAAAGATACGCATACGATAGAATGGTCGCTTGAAGACGCGGGGAAAAAAGAGTATCCGCATTTCATGCTCAAAGAAATTTTTGAAGAACCCGCTGCAATTGAAAACTCAATCCGCGGCCGGATCATTGCCGATACGGGACAGGCAAAGTTTGGCGGACTTTCCGAACACGGCAAAGTAATGCAGGAAACCAAACGTATTCTGATCGTGGCATGCGGCACTGCATATTTTGCCGGCAGAGTAGGGGAGTATTTGATTGAGGAATACGCGGGCATACCCGTAGAGGTGGACATTGCCTCTGAGTTCCGCTATCGAAAACCCGTATTCAGACAAGGCGATGTATGCCTGGTGATTTCGCAATCCGGGGAAACCGCAGACACGCTTGCCGCGCTTCGCGAAGCAAAAGCAAAAGGGATTCCGGTCATCGGCATTGTAAACGTAGTCGGCTCGACCATCGCACGGGAAACCGATGCGGGGATTTACCAGCATATCGGCCCGGAAATGGGAGTTGCCTCGACCAAAGCATTTACCTCGCAAGTCGCGATTCTGGCTCTGCTTACCGTACTTTTGGGCAGAAGCCGCGAAATGTCTTTTGACACCGGCCGGCGCATGCTGCAAGAAATTGAAAAAATTCCCGAACATATGCGGCATACATTGCTCCAGAGCACCCACATAAGACACATTGCCAAAAAATATCAGCCATATCGAAACTTTCTTTTTCTTGGCAGAAAATACCAGATGCCGGTTGCATGCGAAGGCGCGCTCAAGCTTAAAGAAATATCTTACGTACACGCGGAAGGATACGGCGCCGGAGAGCTCAAGCATGGCTCCATTGCCATGATCGACAAAGATTTCCCGTCCATCTGCATCGTGCTGCGGGATTCCATGCGCGAAAAAATGATATCAAACATCCAGGAAATTAAAGCCCGTAACGGCCCGATCATCGCGATTGCGACCGAGGGAGACAGCGAAGTCGCTTCCATTGCCGATGATGTTATCTTCATACCTGAGACGCTGGAAGCGCTTTCACCCATGATCTCCGCAGTGCCGCTCCAGCTTTTTGCCTACCATTTTGGCGTACTGGCCGGCTGTGATGTGGACAAACCGCGCAACCTCGCAAAATCCGTAACGGTAGAGTAGCCCACAAAGAAATCTGTTACCTGTGACGATGCCCGCAGGTTGTAAAAGTATCGTCCTATAAACAAGCGATCCTTTACAAAAAGAAGGGGGTAGAAAATGTTTCATCCTACATTTGAAAGCTTTTTCATCCAGCATTATAGGGCCATGTTTCAACGACTGCGCATTATTCTTTTTCTGGATATCGATGGTGTACTGCGTGTCCGCAAAGGACCAGTGCCGCAGGAAATCGTGAAAGCGCTCCGCACGCTTGCACAACAACATTGGGTTCGAATCGTTCCAATCACCGGTGCACCGATGCACCAGCTTCCGCCAGAAATTCTTTGGCCGCATCTTCCGTTATACCGAGCATTTGCCGAATCAGGCGGGGTGGAGCATCTTTACGACGGCACGCCAAAACCGGAAACAACCGTGGCCGGCGAATTCCAGACTTTGATTTCCCATCTCGAGATAGATCCACAAGACGGATTGCTTCATATTCCTGCACTGGAAAAAACAATTATATGCGAAGGCCGCCGCCATACGAGCTTTACTGCGATCATGGGCGAAACGTATCCGCCTTATCCAAACGTCGTTCCCACCGCAGCGCATCACGAAGTGGAAGCATGGCTTGAGAATATTATCCGCGATCATGCCTTGCCATTTTTACTCTTGCCCGGGCACGAACGGACCTATTCCTACATTGATGTCGTACACCAGCATGTCGACAAAGCATGGCGAGTTGGAACCGTATTAGGCGAAGTACCTCACGACCTTGCCTTTTACATCGGTGATGGAACCGGGGATGAAGCAGCAATGGCGCGTTCCGATATCATTCCGGTTGCTCTTGCAAACAGTACGCCACGTATCAAAAGACATGGCAAAGAGCGCGGATTCGTCGTTGAAAAAGAAGGTCCGGATGGAACATACGAATTTCTGACTGCCCTGACAGACTTTTTACAACAAACATAAACTCAAGAGACAGGAACTTAAAGGCAGCATCATACTGCCTTTATTCACGTTGCGCAAACACCGCTGCAGCCGCGCCGAGCAAGGCAATATCATCTCCCAAGCGCGTGACGCGAATTTCGGGTAGTTTCAAGTACCGGTCAACATATTTTTTTATGCCCGCAAGCAGAACCGGCCCGTTCATGAGCATGACCGACCCGCCGATCGTGATGATCTCCGGATCGTACGCAACAATAATGTTCGAGATCGCCCGCGCATTGACGCGATGCAGCACATCAAGAAATTCCCGTGCTACGGCATTGCTTGAACGGGCACTGTCAAAAACGTCTTTTGCCGCAGGCAACATAACAGCGATCTTTTTTCCGTGCGCTTTTGCCCACACCTTAAAAAATTTTGGTATATTGCGTCCCGAAGCATATCCTTCCCAATGTCCGAGTCCCTTTTTGCACGAGCATCGGATAGAGTAAGCCGTATCCGCGATCATGTGCCCAACTTCAGCGGCATTGCCGCTTTTGCCAAGCAATAATTTTCCATCTACAATGGCTCCTCCGCCAATGCCAGTTGATATCGTAATATAAACCAAATTCTTTTTATTTTTTCCCGCGCCAAAGCGCTGCTCTGCAAGTACCGCCGCATTTGCATCATTCAACAAAAAAACCGGCAAAGAAAACTTTTTCCGCAGCGGCTCTTCCAATGGCACAAACTGAAACGGAATATTCGGCGAGTGCAGCGGCCCCCCGGCCTTGTAATCCAGCGGCCCTATAGATGATATTCCAATCCCCATAATCCGAGTATCCGGATATCCTGTCATGATCTCGCGAATCATCCCAATGATTCTATGCGAAACTACCGCTCCGTTTTTGCCGTTTTTGGGCGTTTTGTCTTTTATCTTGGCAACAATCTTTCCCGCAGGCGAGACAAGCCCCACCCGCACATTTGTGGCTCCAAGATCAACCGCAAGAGCATAATGATTCATAATAGTTTGCATTATACCATAGAACATCCTTACATGAACATCTGTTTTGAAAGACTGTACGAAAAGAGAAGATAGAATTATAATACAAGCAAGACCTGCGAGTACTACCAAAGTAGATGTTCCCAGGCAGTGTTTAAAGGTCGAATATACCATAATTTATCTCAAAATATATGGAAGATATCAAAGAAATTGTCAGACAACTCTATGCGGACTGTCTGACCGTCAACATCCGCGCCAATGCGGCTGAGGTCATGGGCCGCCTGCTTGCGGATGATTTTCAGTCAATCGGCAGCGTCGAAATCAAAGATAAAGCGGCGCTTACCGGACAGGTCCAGTTTTTCTGGCAGCTGGTGCCGGACCTCAAATGGGACGCCCAGGAAATGCTGCAGGACGGCAACCGCGTGGTTGTCCGGAGCATTGCTTCAGGCTCGCCAAAAGGGGACTTCATGGGCATGAATCTGGATGGATCAAAATCTTTCAAGATTATGACCATTGATATCCACACCGTGGAAGGCGGACAGATCAAGCAAATCTATCACATTGAAGACTGGGCAACCGCCATCAAGCAGCTCAAGGGTTAATATAAAAAAACCAACTTTCAAATAAATAAAAACTCCTTAACGGAGTTTTTATTTATGGAGCAGTTGACATAGATATAGATTATGATATAGCTACCATAGAGAATACCATAAATTGGGTTATGTTTCTTGAAAATAAAGGAAATGGAGATGCGCAGACGCGGTATACGCATATTTTCTGTGACAGTAACGGTATTAATTTTTTCCATCGTCACCATCTACGTACTCATGAATAACGGTTACTTAAGAGCCGGAAGAAAGATTGAAAAACCCCTTGCTCCCGCAACATGGCAAGAGGAGAAGAAAGAAGCAACAGCTTTGGGAACGGATATTCTCTATATCTGTTCCATGAAATTGCACTGTGCAACATATACAGAAGGAAAGCTGGTAGCGCTTTGCAGTCTGGTAAAAAGCGAGTCATCCGCATACATCGGCACTGTGGCAATAAGCCGCAGCAACATCTTGCCTGGCTCACGCGTATCCGGCGGCAGGCATGTACAAATGAAAGACTGCCCGCAACATAAAGGATTCCTTTGATCCAAAAACAAAACCGGAGTTCTCCGCACCACGCGCACGAACTCTTTTTTTATTTAACCAGTGGTGGACCCGGGGAGAATCGAACTCCCGCTTCAGCAATGCGAATGCCGCGTTATACCACTTAACTACGGGCCCGTATATACTATTAGAC
>JACQRW010000015.1 GCA_016206285.1 Candidatus Sungiibacteriota bacterium | reverse complement strand
ATATTTGGTTGGTTGCAGGTTGAAAGATTTATTAATGGTGTTGGTACGTTGAATATTAGTTTTGACGAAGTGAGGGCGATACAGATTCCCCTCATTCCAGAAATAATTCAAACCCATATCGAATCCGAATACAAAAAAATGTCGGTTTATCACGACAAGGCAATGGAGGGAAAGAAAAAAAACGATGAGGACGCGTACAAGAAGAATATAGAAACTGCCGAGAAAATGCTTAAAGACCTTATTGCCCGCACTGAAGCCGTCATTCGCGGCGAGCGAAAAGATGTGATTTAATTTTATGGACGACAAAGACATCGTAAAAATATTTCTAGATACTCAAGAATGGTCAACTTTTGAGTGCAAACGAGCCGCTATCGAGCCAGCCAAACTTTTAGAAACGGCTGTTGCTTTCGCAAATACAGAGGGCGGTTATACTGTTGTTGGTCTTGAAGATCCGTCCAAAGCAGGAGGCAACAAACGCTTGCTTGGAATCAGTGAAAATCTGGATAACATTTCTGAGTTTCTGAAGCTTCTTGAAAAAGAAATTGAGCCACCACTTATCCTTTGGGGGAAATTTGAACTTGATATAACTAATGTGAACGGACAGCCGGATAAATTGTTTGTAGTGAGTGTAAAAAAGAGCAACGATGTACATTCTCTAAAACGAGGTGATACTTTTGTAAGGAAAGGCAGACAAAATGTAAAGATTGGTTCCACTGAAATAATGCGCCTTAAGTACGAAAAGGGTGCCATCAAGTTTGAAAGCGAAAAGTCGAGCATTACTAGCCTGGAAGAGCTGGACATGTCCTTGTTAAATCTATACAAGAAGGACACCTTTGGTGAAGGACTTGATGACTGGCAATTTTTGAAAGATAACGGTCTTGCTGTTGGACAATCAGGAAAATTTGAATTAACAAAGGCTGGCGTTTTGTTGTTTGGCAAAAATCCTTCTGTTGTCCTCAAAAATAAGTGTGGAATTAAAATCTCTCATTATTATGGAACGAAACCGAGTCATACTGGCAAACCTAATTTTGTTACTCGTCCGTTTACGGTTGAGGGGCCTCTGTTGAAACAGATTGAACAAGCAATCGAGTACTTCAGGAATATCGTCAAGAATTCACCGCCAAAACTTAGTGGAGCGTCATTTAACCCTACATTTTTAGTTCCGGAGTGGGCTTTCCAAGAAGCCATAACAAATGCGGTTATCCATAGAAACTATTTTGTTCAAGACGATATACAGGTAAGGTTTTTTGATGATCGCGTTGAAATAGAAAGCCCCGGAACATATCCAGGCCATATTACTGTTGAAAATATTAGGACCGAACGGTTTGCTAGAAATCCGCTGATTCTGCGAACTCTCAATCGTTTTCAAATTGCCCCCAACTTGGATATTGGCGAGGGTGTGGATCGTATGTTTAAGGTTATGAAAGAACAAAATTTGTATGAACCATTATTCTTTCCGCCCACGATACGGCCAAACTCTGTGCTACTGTTTTTGCTCAACATCCAAAAAGTTGAATACTGGGACACCGTCGGTAAGTATTTAGATAAAAATTATCGTATTACTAATAAAGTAGCGCGTGAAATAACTAGTGTACATGATATTTTAAAAATGTCTCGACTACTGCATAACTGGGTCGAAAAGGGATTATTAGAGAAAATAGGTAAAGCCAAGAAGGACTGTTATTATCGTAAGCCGGGACAGGAAATTCCCAAAGGTTTATTTTCAAAGGGGGGTGATAATAAAACTGAAAAAGGTGGTTTGCTCCCTTAAAATGGGCATATTTTTGTATGTCTTATTTCTGTAAGCTTATTTAAAGAAAAAAATGTCAACACAGCAATCTGAAAATTCGTATATTGCCAACGAAATCTTGCCTCTTTTGGCAAGCGGTTTTGGCTACCCATTCAATAATTCCGAGCAGGTAAAAATAAATGATGTGCCTATTTTTCGCGCGAGTGGTGCGCGTTCCGGAGCAACTATGGACATTGTTTATTATTGGAATGGCGAGCCAGTTTTACTTATAGAGGCCAAGCGCGAACATAAGTCCCATGAATCCGCACTCAAGCAGGCGTTAGATTATCTGCGTAATTTTCCGGTTAGTCACAAAGAATTCGCACCATCTGGTATGCCGCCGAAGTTTTTGGCGACAACGGTTGGTAGGGAAATGAAATTTTATAAGTGGGCGATTGATTATTCAAAACCAATTCCGGATTTTCTGACCGAGCAAGTTGATATTTTGCCGTTTGCCAAACTTCTTGAATACTACGGTTTGAGCGAACAATATGAAGCCCGCGCGCTGGACACGAGAGGTTTCAAGGCGGATTTCTTTGATGAACTGGTGGCGATTTTCAAAACAGATGCTAAAGAACAAAAAATTACCGCCGAAGTTATCAAAAAAGTATCCTTGCAGATTCTTAATTTTTTGGCATACAGTGATAAATTTGCTGGCCAATCGCCATATACTGGTTTGACTATACAAGGACAAAAGGCGGTGCGTGATTTGTTTGACCGTTTTAATCTCGTGGCCTCTCTCGGAGCGGACATTGCCCACGAATTCCGCCGCGCCATTCTTCGTTCGTTTCAGGGTGGTGGATTTAATCAGTATCTTACCGAGCAGTGCATAGTTGCTTTTATGGTTGATTTATCTGGTGGTTTTAGACCAGAAACGAGAGTTTTAGATTTTGAATGTGGGAGTGGCGGCTTCCTCGCCGCGGCTGTTGAACGCGGAGTCAGTTTGGAAAATATCCGTGGTGTAGATATAGAGGAATTGCCCTATATTGTCGCCAAAACCTATTTAGCGTTGTATTTCAAAAAAGCTGGCGAATGGATAGATGCTTTACCAGTGAAAAAGGAAAATGGTTTG
The DNA here is from genome assembly GCA_016206285.1 of Candidatus Sungiibacteriota bacterium. Lineage (GTDB taxonomy): Bacteria > Patescibacteriota > Minisyncoccia > Sungbacterales > HO2-52-23 > JACQRW01. Next base: position 18,627 of record JACQRW010000015.1, on the reverse strand, counting down.
CTTGACCAAGGGAATGATTGGAATGTGATAATCGGTAATCCGGCAGGAGGAAATAAATATGAACACGGCGATCTAGTAAAAATCGGTAGGCATCTTGATCGAGATTTAGATAGAAATGGTGCATTAGACGATAATTTTTCTGAATACAATCTTTCAATTCAGCAGGCGGTCGCAAGTGCGAATGTCGGTGGAAAGATTTGCCTGATCTTGCCAGAAGGATTTTTCTCTAATTCTCACGACGAATTTTTGCGTAAATATGTTGTAAAGCATTGCAAAGTACTGGCGGTTGTTAGTTTGCCGCGCGGAGTTTTCAAAAAAGGAACTTCAACAAGACGCCAAGGCGGAGGCGCGCAGACGGCGTCAATGAAAATGTCTATTTTTTGCGCGCAAAAGGTTAGAGATTTAGACAAGAAAAATCCTCTCGGTAACGATGATTTCTCCGCACTTGATTATCCGGTATTTATGGCAAGCGTGAACGAGCCGGAATCAAAAAGCGGCGCGGTCTGTGAATGGCTTGAGCCACAACTTGCGATTATTTTTGACCAATGGCGTGAGTGGAACGCTACGCACAAGTTAAAGACTATTCCACGGGTAGAAATAATGGACGCGGGGCCAGAGAAAAAGGTGCGCTCATTGCCCTTGTTTGATAGAAAAACTATAAATAAAGTCAAGAAATCAAAGCCGCTAGCACACAAGTCAACGACGAAAATCAGTGAATCATTGGAAGATATTTTTCAATGACAAATTGTTATGCAAATCGAAACAAAACAACCCCATACCAGTTCGCTACGGGGCAGGCAAATTCTAGAAATAGGGAAATATTTTACATTGCATTACTAACCCTTATTGCCGCCACGATCGGCACGATCACGGGTTTTGGCACGTCTACAGTTATGATTCCGGTGTTGGTAGGGAGAAGACAGACGTTTGCTTACTCAAACTTATTTTGCTATATAGTAGAATAAAGAGTTCTTTCACTAAAAGAGGAGGTGATCATGATCAAGCGACCAGATCCGAAGCTATTGTTACTGCGGCTATTTGGATATCCTAAACGTGGCGAAAACCTTGCTGCATATCCGTTTGAGCTCCGACTCATTAATTGGGATCAAGTGTCATACGAAGGATTATCAAAAGCAATGCCTGCGGAATTTTTTGGTGAATTTTGCTGGCAGATATTGCTCCATGCCGGGTTTGTCAAGGAACGCGTGCTACAAATTGTAGATCCTGCACTTGTGCCTTTGATCTCGCGTCTGCTTGATTTGCCAGTTCTGACTCTTGGTTCGTGCTCGGGGCACATGTCCCGGAAATCACACTCGCCCTATATTCATCTCGTATTCCGTGATGTCTCTTTTGGACATCAATTCCTGGATACGTGTCGCAAAGTGTTTCTCGGGAGACCACCGGAACTGACTCTTACTGGACATATCACAGAAGCTCTATGGAGCTATACTGGAACTAAAGAACTAAGATTCTTTGGAGTGTCTCTTCCGGTGAATGTGTGCGTTGAAAATTACCTTTCTATCCAGTTTTCTTGGGAAACTGCTCTATCAAAGGAACTTCCTTTGGTTTGGCAACTCTTTTCGGAAGTGCTTGATGACTTTGATCACCAGGGAAAATATACTCCAACTCGCACTGCGCTGCGGCAACAGTTTGTTATGGATACACATACAGAGTTGTTTAGTGGCGTGTTAGAATCTCTTTTTGCAGCAGTAAGGAGGTAGAAGATGAACTTGCAAAATATACCCAAACAGACACGGGAGGAATTGGCGAGGTTAGCTGATGATCTTCATCGAACAGTTTTAGTCTCTTCACCGGACATTTTACAACTGACAATGCCACTCAGAGTCCTCCAGTGGCGCTCGTACAAGAAACGTGGTATATCAATCGTAAGATCATTGAAAATCTATAGGGGGAGAATCTTATGCCAGAATTCTTCACGCCTGAAGATGTTCAGTTAAGACCAAGACCGAAACCTTCGGATAAGATCGGCTATCAGACTCTCTACTGCATTTGCTGCACTCGTAGTCTCGCGGTTTGGGAGGCCGTGTGCATCCCGGCATATATCGGATGCTGCGAACAAGAGAAATGCCAGAATTTTGCAAGAGAACAGGCAGCCGAGATCGCAAATCTTATCAAGCAGTATAAAGAAGAGCACGGAATTGAGCGTATCGGCCATGTTCTTGTGCTGGCGCCATCGCGCCCGTCAGCTTTATATTGGTTTGCGGCCGGACAATCCAGAATGCTCGCTCTGATGAGAAAGGTAGGCGATCTTGTAAAGATCAGGAAAGGATCAAAACCATGTTCTGGTTGAACCTCTGCATAATCACAAGAAAAGCCGTTTTGGAGCGTATACTCTGAAGCGGCTTGTTTCATTAGGCTGTGTATAACTTTTTTTCAAAATAGAGTATACTGGAGGCATTACTAAAAATAAATATTTTTTATGCGTACAAAATGTATACGTGCAAGCTCGTTTATTGTTTCTCTTTCTTTATTGAGCATGGGTCAGGCGCTGGCGCAAACACCGCCTCCGTCTTCGGACCCGGCCGCAGTGCCGCCCCCGCCGCAGACTAATATCATACAACCGCCTCCGGATCAGCAAACTATGCAGCAGGGAGGCAATGTTATGCCCCCTTCAAACGGGCAATTCGGCCAGCCGCAGGGCCAGTTTCCACAAGGCGGGCCGAACGGGTTCAACGGCCAACAAGGACAGCAGCAATTCAACGACCAGATGCATCAGCAAGGATTCAGCAATCAAGACGGAGGAGGACAGCAGCAAAATGACGAGAGATTCAAACGCCAGCAAGAGCAGATGCTCAAAAATGCAAAAAATGGCTTGGGCCGCATGCAAAAGATGATCGCAACTATGGAAAAAAGGATCTCGCTTATTGAAAAGAAGGGCGGCATTGCATCCGATACGCTGAAAACTTCCATACAGCAGGCAAAAGACCTGATGGTAAAAGCGCAGGCAGCATCCACTATGGAGGATCTCCAAGCAGCAGGGCTTGATGACATGCATGAGCTGATGCAGACCATTAACGACGAGATGCAAAAAGCAGAGATGAGCACGCAATTTTCCGCCATGGTCAAGCAGGCAACCCGCGCCGTAGCCCAGCAGCAGAAAGCTCTTGCTTCTGCGCAAAAGAAAGCGGGCTCGCTGAAGATAAGCGTTGATTCGCTTATGGCAAAATGGCAAAAGGCAGTAGATGACATGACGCAAGGAATTGCCCAGGCGCGGCAACTGTTTCAAGAGGGCAATATTGAAGATGCCGTAGAGGCGCTCAAAGACAATGTGTTTGACACTATGCAGACACTCGGCAGCTACCAGCAGACATTTGGCATGATTTCCAATAGCCAGAAAATGCTTGCCGTGGCAACGCGAGAAATGGCTTCCATTGAAAAGAAAATCGCATCTCTGAAAAAACAAGGAAAAGACACCGGCGATGCCGAAGCTGCGGTTGCTGACGGGAAAGCAAAAATTCAAGCCATAAAGGATGCCATTGCGCAGCCCGATATTGACCCGGATACGCTTATCGGCGCAATAGAAGATGCGCAGGAAGCAAAAGAGCAGCTGTATGATGCGATGTATGATCTGACCGGACAACAGCAGTACAACCACCAGCAAATGCAGCAGTCCATACCCGGACTCAACATGCAGCAATTCCAGGCACCGCCAGGCATGCAGCAGTTTTTTGGCAACGGGCAGCAGCAAAACACCAATCCCATGCAACAGCAAGGAGGGATGCAAAACAATCCTTCGGGAAACGATAATCGCGGGTTTGGCCAGCCGATGCAGCCGCCATTTGAAGGCGGTCCGCAGGGAGTAAACCGTTCAAACGCGCCTGCGGTAAACCCCAACGGGGTAAACACGGCATCTGCGCTGGAAGCGGCGCAAAAACAACTGGAATTTCTGAAAGCGCGCCTGAAGGAGTTGATGAAATAATCCATGGACTACGCCGCCCAATCGCTCAAACTTCATAAAAAATGCAAAGGCAAGATTGAAATCCATTCAAAGGTGCCGGTACGAAACAGGCATGATCTTTCCCTTGCATATACTCCCGGCGTTGCCGAGGTCTGCCGGGTGATCGCCAAAAACAAGGCGGCGGTTTTCGAATATACCGCAAAAGCAAATTCGGTTGCAGTGGTAACGGATGGATCTGCCGTATTGGGGCTTGGCAATATCGGCCCGGAAGCGGCACTGCCGGTCATGGAAGGCAAAGCAGTGCTGTTTAAAAAATTTGCCGGGGTGGACGCGTATCCGATCTGTCTTGCAACCCAGGATACCGAAGAGATTATCCGCGCCGTCACATTGATCGCGCCCGGGTTTGGCGGCATAAATCTGGAAGACATCGCAGCACCCCGATGCTTTGAAATCGAGGAACGGCTCAAAAAGGAACTTTCGATTCCCGTCATGCACGACGACCAGCACGGCACGGCAATCGTGGTGCTGGCGGCACTCATCAATGCTCTGCGCGTAGTAAAAAAGAAACCAGCACAGGCGCGCGTGGTTATCAACGGCGCCGGAGCCGCGGCAATCGCAACCGCAAAACTGCTGCTCGCATACGGCTTTTCAGGAAAAAATCTCATGATGGTTGACAGCCGCGGCATCATCTATGCGGGCAGGGGAGACTTAAATGCATATAAACAACAAATCGCAACAGCTACCAATTTGGAAAAAAGAAAAGGCGGTTTGCAGGAGGCGATTGCCGGGGCTGATGTTTTTATCGGCGTATCGGTGGCAGACGTACTCAAACCTGAGTGGGTGGCCGCAATGGCAGATGACCCAATCGTATTTGCCATGGCCAATCCGAATCCGGAAATCAGCGCTAGCGATGCAAAAAAAACCAAAATCAAAGTATTTGGCACGGGCCGTTCGGATTTCCCGAATCAGATCAACAATGTGCTTGCGTTTCCGGGCATTTTTCGCGGCGCGCTGGACGCAAAGGCCAAAGCAATCACGGAGGATATGAAGCTCGGTGCCGCAGCTGCGATCGCCCGGCTTATCGGTTCTAAACAGCTTTCCGCATCAAATATCATTCCGAATCCGTTTGATCCGCGCGTCGCAAAAGCGGTTGCCGCCGCAGTCAGAAAACTCGGATAGTTTAAAGTTGCAAATTTTTCGCGGGTACGGTATCATAATCTTACTGTAACCGTAAATAAAGGATGCGGGCATGAAGTCGCCTTAAATCCCACTCTCGTGGGGTTTATCTATTTTTATGAGGAAATTTGATCCATTTTTATCGCTTTCCATACGGGAATATCGGCTGTTTCTGATCGGTTTTTTTATTTCCCAAATGGGATTGCAGATGCAGATTATCGCCGTCAACTGGCATATATACCAGATCAGCCATTCCGCAGTTATTCTTGGACTTGTCGGCATAGTCAGCTTTGCTCCTATGCTGCTGCTGTCAACAATAGGGGGGCTTACGGCAGACCATGTAGACCGAAAAAAGCTGCTTATGGCAACACAGGCTTTCCTGGCTTTGGTGGCATTGTCTTTTGCCATTGTCACCGCAGCAGGCACAGACTCGATCCCAGTTATCTTTATTTTGCTCGGGTTGAATTTTTCCGCCATGGCTTTTTTTGGGCCGGTCAGGCAGTCTATCATTCCCGATCTGGTGCCAAAAACCCACTTGCTCAACGCGGTCAGCCTAAACACGCTTGCGCGGCAGTCCGCGGTTATCATCGGCCCGGCAATCGCAGGATTTCTGATCGCGCTCTACGGAGTACAAAGTATTTATCTTTTCAACAGCGCCGGACTTATTATAGTAATTGTCACGATTGTATTCCTTAAAATTCCCGCGCACCCGCACGATAAAAAATCTTCATTCAGCATCGGATCGGTTATGGAGAGTTTGCGGTTTGTCAAAAAATCAAAACTGCTCCTTTCCGCCACATTGCTTGATTTCTTCGCGTCATTTTTCGGATCAGCCACCTCTCTGCTTCCCATATTTGCCGCAGACATCCTGCAGGTGAATGCCCAAGGGCTCGGGCTGCTCTATGCGGCAACTTCGGCGGGCGCGGTTATTGCGGGTATCTCGCTTGCTTCTTTGAAAAAGCTCCACCACTATGGCAGAGTCATTATCGGCGCGGTAATCATGTATGGATTGGCCACCATCGGGTTCGGCCTGTCGCATTCGTTTTATCTTTCGCTGGCGTTTCTTGCCATAGCAGGAGCAGGCGACATGATCAGCACCATATTGCGCAACAACATCAGACAGACCATTACTCCGGCAAACATGCGGGGCCGGATGACCGGCATCCATATTCTCTTCGCCCAAGGCGGGCCGAAACTCGGCGACGCGGAAGCGGGATTTGTGGCTGCCGCGACTTCGGCTCCGGCCTCGGTAGTCATCGGCGGAATCGGTACTGTCGCGGCAACGCTTGCCATAAGCTTTTTCACGCCTCGCCTGCGAAAGTTCAAAGGTCACGAGCTGATACCGGAGTAAACCCCGTTAGAGAACTTGCGCGGGGCATTGAACCCTGTACTCGTGTTTCCGCGGCAAGCCGCGGGGCATTCTCTAACGGGGTAAAACAAAAGCCCGGCCATGAGAGACGGGCAATACGCGTATCAACTTTCCCAGCCGTAGGACGAAAAGGGGATATTATTCTGATAGTATTCAAGCGCCTTACGGATATGTGGCAGGGTAGTGTCGGGCAGAGCATTGAGCGGCACCCACTTCATGTCATAGTATTTTCCGGGATGAGTATTGTAGAGCTCGCCAAGCCAGGTTTTGCCTTGTTCAGGAGTAAAAAATATATCAAGACATTCGGGGCGCGCGTTGCGATGCATGGCATGCACCTGCTTTAATATCTCCGAATCAAAAACGGCATGGATGCGTTCCGTGGCAATCCGCGCCATGGCATCGACAAATGTTTCGTGGAATCTCAGATGTCCCGAAACCAGCCCGTACATCCTCTTTTCATGTTGCGGATCCCACGAACGCATCAGCAACACGGAATTTTTGTCCTCGCCATGCGGGAGAATAAGATGCATTTTCGGAATAAGCCGCATTTGCGTTGGCATCGGAACAGCCGTAGAAAGACGCGTGAGAATACAGTCAAGGGATCCCTCTTTAACATAGTACATTTCAGAATGCCATCGGACTTTAATCGCCTCGAGTTTGAGTCCGGCAGTTCCGCGATTGATCCAATTGTGTATGGTTACCTCGATCTTTTGAGCACGCTCGGCTGCCGCTTTTACACTAAGAAAATTTTCTCCACATAACATTATATTCGGAGGAGGCGCAAATATTCCCTGACTGAAAAGTGCTTCCCTCTGACGGAGAAAATCTTTCAATATCTCGTGTTTGGTCTCTTTACTATTAAGCAGCATAACTTCTCCCTTCCTCGCTGTATTCGAAATGTTAACGAGCTATGAAAAAATTAGCATGTTTATGCTTTTTCGGCAACGCACCCGGAGTTTTTGACCTTTTGGGCTGTTGTGCGCTATACTTTGTGCTATGAACCATCAAAAATCAGAGCTGTATTTTCTGCTCGCGCTTCTTATTGGAGCTTTTGTCCTTGCTTTCTTCATCTTTAAGCCCTTTCTCTACGCGCTTATTTTGGCAATGGCTTTTGCCACCGTTTTTGCGCCATTGCATAAAAAGATACTCGTCATCACGCATCAGTATAAAAGTCTGGCGGCACTGCTCGCTACGGTTTCAGTGCTTATTGTTGTAGTTGCCCCGCTTGCATTCTTAAGCGTGCAGATTTTTCAGGAAGCGGCAACACTCTACCTTTCACTGATACAGAATGGCGGCGCCACCGCCCTTTCCGGAATTATCAATGATGCCGTGCGCACCATCAACGGATTCATACCTCTGCCAATGGAAATTTCACTTGACCTAACCCAGTACGCGCAGCAGGCATTAAGCTGGCTGCTGCAAAACTTCGGGTTTCTTTTTGCCAATGCGGCAAAAATTGTCGCAAGTATTTTTATATTTCTTATTGCCTTGTACTACATGTTCAAAGACGGGGAAAAATTCAAGGCGGCTTTCATCGCGTTAAGCCCCCTGCAAGACGCGCGCGATGAGAGTATTTTGCGCAAACTTGAATCGGCGGTTAATTCGGTTATCAGGGGAAATCTGGTGGTGGCGCTGGTGCAGGGCATACTGACCGCAATCGGATTTACCCTGTTCGGAGTTCCCAACGCAACGCTCTGGGGCAGCGTTGCGGCTGTTGCCGCGCTCATCCCGGGCATTGGCACTGCATTGGTGCTCCTTCCGGCAGTCCTCTACCTGTTTTTGCACGGAGCAGTACTTCCTGCAACGGGACTTTTGCTGTGGGGCATGACAGCAGTCGGACTTATTGATAATTTTCTGGGGCCCAAGCTTGCCGAGCGGAAGATGCAGATTCATCCGTTCCTTATTCTTCTTTCGATTCTTGGCGGAATCAGTTTTTTCGGCCCCCTTGGATTTCTGCTCGGCCCTCTTGTCTTGAGCCTGCTCGTGGCGCTTCTTGAAATTTACACTACGATGTACCAAGAGCATGAGTAGCCGCGGCAGCCCTGCAATCATGAATACGTTCAGACGCTATCACCAAGCCGTTGACTATCTTGAAGGCCTCTCCAATCTGCCGCAAGAGAAAAACTATATGCGGGATCGTGCCAACCCGACGCTGTATCTGAAGCGGATGCGGTATTTTTTGGCGCTGCTTGGCAATCCGGACAGAAAATTTAAATTCATCCACATCACCGGCACTGCGGGCAAAGGCACGGTCACGACCATGGTGCACGAAATATTGCACGCATCCGGCAAAAAAGTAGGCTCGTTCACATCGCCGTTTGTGACCACCTCCATTGAGAAGATCAGAGTGGGGGAGAAGTATATTTCGCCGGACGAACTTGCCGACATTGTTGAATATCTCAAGCCATACGTTGATGCCGCGTATGCACAAGGGCAATATGGCCGGCCGTCGTATTTTGAATTATTTCTTGCCATTGCTTTTGTTTATTTCAAACGCCAAAAGTGCGAGTGGGTGGTGCTGGAAGCGGGTCTTGGCGGGAGATATGATGCGACCAATGTAATCGAAAAGCCGGTCATCACCGCAATCACCAACATTGACTACGATCATACCGAAGTGCTGGGTAAAACCCTCAAACAAATCGCACGCGACAAAGCCGGCATTATCAAAAAAGGAGCAGAATTTTTAACCGCCGAGCAGCGGCCTGCGTTGCGTGCAGTGTTTCAAAAAATGTGCACAGAGAAAAAAGTTCCCGTTTTCCTCGTTCCCCGTCAAAAAAGTTATCAGGAGTACAATCACCGGCTTGCAGCCGCGATTGCAGAACGCGTCGGCATCTTAGAAAAATATATTGAAAAGGGGATCGGGCACACCCGCCTGCAGTGCCGCTTTGAGATCATGCAAAAAAACCCGCTCGTGGTACTTGACGGGGCGCACAACCGCGCAAAGATAGCAAGTACGATTGAAAATCTCAAACAGCTTGATTTCCAAAAGCTTTTTCTTATTGTCGGCATTGCAGACAGCAAAGACAAGGTATCCATGCTCAAGCAAATTGCGCCTTATGCCGATCATTTGTTATTCACTCGTTTTCAGATCAAAGATCGGAAATGCGCCCATCCCAAAGAGCTGCTTGCTCTGTCCAAAAGATATGCAAAGAAAGGAGCAAAAGTAAATATATTCCTTGACCCGCAACAAGCCCTTGCCTGCGCGCTCCGGCAAGCAGGCGCCAAAGATCTGATTCTTACCGTCGGCTCATTCTTTTTGGCCGGCGAGCTGCGGAAAAATTGGATACCCGAGGAAATTATACTTCGAAAGAGAGCGCTGAGATGATTTTTCATTTTCACATCAATTGTCCCATCAGTTGGTAGATATTAATACTCCAACGAAACCAATCAGTTATCTTGACCGTTACACTTTCTATGCCTAATTCAAAAATACCAACCCATCTTGCTATTATTCCGGATGGCAACCGCCGATGGGCAAAGCAACAAGGCCTGCTTCCATGGCAAGGCCACCAGGCAGGCGCTGTGCAATTTCAAACTATTGCAAGAAGCGCATTTAAAAGCGGCGTGTCTTTTCTGACCTTATGGGCCGCATCAGAAGACAATCTTCTCAAGCGCTCCAAGATCGAGATCAGATGGCTCGTAAAAATTTTTACCAAACATCTTCAGGAAAATTCATTTTTTGAAGAATTGCGGGAAAATCGGACCCGTTTCCGCGTGCTCGGCCGCGGCCGGGAAATCGTGAAAAACAAGGCACTTGAGCGAATCATTCTCGATCTGGAGAAAAAAACAGCGTTATTTACCGAACGCAATCTTACCATTCTTTTCGGATACGACGGCAGGCGGGAAATGACAGACGCGATGCAACAAGTTGCCAAAGACCGGCTGACCGAAGTCCAATACAACGACGTGAAAGACCGGCTCTGGACGCGCGAGCTGCCCAGGGTTGATCTGGTTATCCGAACCGGAGAAGAAGAGCCGGACTGGGCGCATTGGAGCTCGGGGTTTATGATGTGGGATACCGCCAACGCGGAGTTTTATTTTACGCGCACGTTTTGGCCCGCATTCTCGGAAGAGGAGCTTGGCCGCGTTCTGGCTCAGTATAAAAAACGCAGGCAGTTGCGGGGCGCATAACAAATTTATGAATTTTGATACATCGCTTTTTTTCGCGCTCAATAATCTCGCAGGCAGATCATACGGCACTGATCTTCTGATCGTTTTCTTTGCGCAATACTTTGCATATATCGCAACCATTATTTTTCTCATCACGGCATATCGCTCGCGCAACCGTTTTGCCGCCTTGTGGCTACCGCTTATTTCAGCTCTGATTGCGCGTGCGGGCATTACTGAATTGATACGGTTTTTTTATCATCGCCCCCGGCCGTTCACAGCCTTTCAGGTGCATCAGCTTCTTTCCGACAGCGCATGGTCATTTCCTTCGGGACACGCCGCGTTTTTCTTTGCGCTTGCAACCGGAGTCTGGTTGTACGACAAAAAATGGGGTACGGCGCTTTTTCTCGTTGCCGCAGTCATCACGACAAGCCGCGTGATCGCAGGCGTGCACTACCCCTCGGATATCCTTGCAGGCGCGCTCCTCGGCATCGCGACTGCATATGCAACGTCTTATGTTCTGAAGTTTGTAAGGAAAAATTGACAAACCGACCATATCTTCTATGCTTGCTCTTATGATCGGCACCTTTACACGATTAGGAGGCGAATCATGGGATGTCTCACTCGTCGATCTGTTCTTCTTTGTACATTGGCGATTCCTCTGACATCTATTCCTGCGGAAGCATTGATTTCAAAAAATTTTCTGCTGACGCCAGCGCGAACCGTCCACAACACCAGCATCCAGTTGCCCAGGCAAGAAGAGGGCATGTTCAACTTTTTAAGAGGGGGAAGTTGGTTCAACCGAATGCAGAATATCGCGCTGCATCCAGGCGATGAGTTAACCTATCGCTTTTTCGATCAAAACGGAAAGTATTGTCATGTTACTTTCTCATACGTCAGGAGCCGCCTTGGATTTCTGATTCCGCAGCTTAGAAAAGAAGACGGATCTCTTGCCACGCTTCAGTTCGCCAATCTGCTCTCTCCAACACCCCTGCTGCGATTCGCAGACGCGCAAGGTGCCCCGATTACCCGGGCCAACCGCACATTGGAATTTCCTTTCGATTTGGATATAAGAAACTTTATGGAGGCGGGCATAGCCATTACTTTTGCCGCTTTGGCAATTTGGATCGGCGCGCATGTGGCAAAGGTTATTCTTGCGATTCTTGCCGTCCTGGCCTTCTATGCCATGATTATAGGGATTCTCATGGTTGGTACCGCAGCAGTTTTGTACATCGGAACCAGACTGTTTCCGCATATCAAGGGTTTGGATCTTGAGAAACTTAAAAAATCATTCGAAGAAAAGAAGCAGTCGCTTGAGCAATATCTCCGAAATCTGATCGCCCAACACAAAACTTAAGAGCACAAAGGATTCTCGCCAGCCGCGAAATCCTTTTTAAAATTACATCGTTTCGTAAATACAGTGTGGACCTGGGGAGAATCGAACTCCCATATCCCGCGTGCAAGGCGGGCGCTCTGCCACTAAGCTACAGGCCCAAACTCCCTCTGCCCCCACTAGTCCGTCAGCCGACGGAGAACCTAGGTCAATTGCTTAAAGTCCGTCAGCTGACGGATTTACCATTAAGCTGTGGTCTGTCCACATGCCCCCACTAGGAATCGAACCTAGGTCAATTGCTTAAAAGGCAACTGCTTTACCATTAAGCTATGGGGGCAACTTTTCTATCATGTGTCTGATAAAATCTCTTCCTCGCGAACTTTTCAACTGTCGTTCGCGTTTCCTGGCTTCTTCTCGCGTGGAGTACTCTTCAGAATACAGCAGTCGCCAGCTTCGCCCTTGTTTATAAGTAAACGATGACTTTTTATGCGGCAGTATGTTATTATGCCGAGCCAAACGTTTTTCCATATCAACCGTATGGCCAATATAGACTTTCCCTTTGTTATTGTAAATGGCGTATACGTAGAAAGGCATTTGCTTAAAAGTCCGTCAGCCGACGGATTTACCATTAAGCTATGGGGGCCAATCAGAAAACAATAAAAATAGTATAACGTAAAAAGAGCCGAAAGACAAGCGTCCGGGGTCATTGCGGTTTGCTTTGTTTTCGGGGACTGTTATACTGAAAACATGAACTCAAAATATCGCAGCATAGTGATTTTTACGGCAATCGCAGCTGTTGTGTTTATTTTTGGGAAAATAGGCATTTCGCCGCTCATGGCGCAAACCGGCCAATCCGTACTCAAAGTCGAAGCAGGGACGCAGCCAACCGCGACTGTCGCGCCTCCAAACGCAAAAGCGGTTCCGTTTACGGTAATCGAACTCACCGCTGTGGGATCGCGGGATATCCGCATCAACGGCCTGACTATCGAGAATAAGAGCGTGGCATCCGATGGAGTTTTTTCCGAAGTCGGAGTAAGCGGCGCGCCGATCTATCTTGAAGAATTTGCGCTGAATGCAGACCACCGGCGCACGACCAAAAAGAGCTTTATTGTCAAAGCGGGCACCACCATGGAGATTACGCTGTACGGTAATATGGCATCCGACTTATCGTCATACGGCGGACAGGCTCCGGCGTTGAGTTTGGTGGCAATTGATGCAGATGCGCCGATCGAGGGCAGCCTGCCCGTTGCCGGAACAACTCATACGACCAACAACAACCTGACCATCGGCACCGTCGGCCTGACCCGCGGAGCGCTCGACCCAAACTCAAACCAGGAATTTGTTCTTAACACCAAAGACGCAGTACTCACCTCGGCACGGGTGGATGCGGGCTCGCAAGAGGGAATTGTGCTTCAGTTTGTCACCTGGACAGACTATGGCACTATCGCGCTTTCGGATCTTGCCAATGTCCGCACCGTTATCATTGCCAATGGCACTACCACCTCTTACGAAACTGCGTCTGATCCATACTACTTGGGCGGAAAACAATGGACCGCGGATCTCGGGAGCGGCATTTTTATACCCAAAGGCGGATCGGCCGAAATCGCATTGAGAGCAGACATCGCATCCGGAGCCAACCATACAATCGAGTTTGATCTTGAAACCGGATTTATCCAGGCAGCGGGGCAAACCTACGGCTATACGCTTCAAAACAGCGCCACCGTTGTCGGATCTATACACACGATCACAACCGGCGCCATGAATGCTTCTCCGGCAAACCAAACCCAATACCGCGGTGAACCCCAGCTCGGCGAGGTCACTCTTGATGTCAAAGGCGAGCCCATGGAAATACGTTCGTTTGAATTGCAATTGTCCCAGGCAGGAATCACCGGAGTAAAGTTGTGGGACAGCGCCGGCATGCTTGTTGCCGGTCCTGCCAACCCGTCCTCGTCCGGAAAAGTAACCTGGACCAGCACATGGATCGCGCCTGTCGGCAAAACAATCTATCACGTCACCGGCTCCTCATCCGGAAACTTTGAAAAAACCCCTGCCATCACCGCAAAAGGAATACACAGCAAAAAAGATGTAACAACTTTCGACACTGCCGGTAAGTAGAACAAAAACAGAGTCTTACAAGAGCCGTTAAAATTTTCATTTTGCCGTCTGCTCTTGACAACAGAGAAATATGTTGTTGCGCTTGACTTCTTTTTTGTATTCTGCTATACTGTCTTTATGTTAGAAATAGCATGGAATTTGCTGTTGATGGACATACCGCGCCTCATGTGTGGCGATAAGCTATTTCTGTTTAGTATGTGGCAAACTCGCGATTGGTCTGGTGGCAGCGGAGGAGTAATGTTGATGTGCTATGAACCATCATTGGTGATTGAAAATAATTCTATTATGTGATTTATAAAAACCCCATTTTCGGGGTTTTATTTTTATCTTTATATGGACAAAGAAATCGAAGTTACTTTTGGAACAGGAACAAATAAAACGGAACTTGCGGCATTTGATGCGGCCCTCTTTGATGCGGGAATAGGAAATTATAATCTGATTCATCTGTCTTCGGTCATACCGACCGGCCATATGCCTGTCATCAAAAAAGTGGATTACAACGGCACCGGGGAGTTCGGACATAAAATGTTTTGCGTGTTATCTGACCGGAGAGAGTCTCGGGCGGGCCATGCGGCATGGGCCGGTCTGGGTTGGGTCACTACCATAGAATCACCAACACAAGGTCTTTTTGTAGAACACGCAGGAGAAACCGAACAAGAAGTGATTGATCTGATCACGAAGAGTCTGACAGGTATGGTTGCATATCGAAAAGAGGCATTCGGTCCGATTCAGCACAAGGTCGTAGGTATTGCCTGTAAAAATGATCCGGTCTGCGCGCTCGTGGCGGCGGTGTATACAAGAGAGGGATGGAAGTAAATCATATGATTAACCTAACCTCATATCAAATTTTCGGGATTCTTGCCGGAGCTTTTTCGGTCACTGCTTTTATCCCCTATATATGGGCAATTTTCAAAGGAGAGACCAGACCATCCGGCGCTTCATGGTGGACATGGGCTTTTCTTGCCGCGGTAACCATCAGCAGTTCATGGTCCGCAGGCGCACCGTGGCAAGTATTGGTATTGCCGACATGGCTTTTATTTTCACAACTCGGCGTGGCGATTTTATCGCTACGCTATGGCGACAATAACTGGGATTGGCTGAATAAAGCATGCGTTGCGGGGGCGCTGGTTGGAATCGCGCTATGGTATGTTACCGGCCAGCCCCTTATTGCTTTATTTTTTGCCGTTATCGCAGACTTTTCCGCGGCAATTCCTAATTTTCGGCATACATGGGCAAACCCGGAACAGGAAAACCGTCTTGGCTGGACTATCGGGTGGTTTTCGGCTTTTTTTGAAATTTTGGCGATCAGCGCATGGACTCTTGCCGAATCCGGCTGGGCTCTTTACTTTCTGTTCCATCAGACTACCGTACTTCTTTTCGTATGGCGGCCTGCGGTCAGTACATGGTTGAAAGAAGCGCGTACAACATAATTTTCAGCATATATGCAAACCATAAAAGTGCAGCCAAAGAAAAAAACAAGCTTCCTGCCGACAACACTTCTCCGCAGGGTGCTGCTTCCCATTTCTCAAAAAATTACCGAGAAGCTGAATTCCATAATCCCAGAATTTCCCAATTTCAAACCGCTGGAGTTTTCCGACAAGGAGGCAATCGAGGGGTTCACTAAAAAATTCCCTCCGTATTCGGACTTTAACTTCATGAGCATGTGGTGCTGGGATATCAAGGACGATATGCGCATATCTCAGCTCAATGGCAACCTTGTGGTAAAGTTCACCGACTATACCACCGGAAATCCCTTTTATTCATTTTTGGGAAAATCAAACGTTTCCGATACGGCAAAGCAGCTTCTCGATCTCTCAGTCCAAGAGGGCCTGCAACCCGTTTTGAAACTTTTACCCGAAGTTTCCGTTGCAGAGATGGACAAGCAGTCTTTTGTTGTCGAAGAAGACCGGGACAATTTTGATTATATGTATTCGGTAGATAAGCTTAAAACATACGACGGAAACAAGCTCCGTTCGAAAAGAAATTTCTTTAACCGTTTCAAAAAAAACTATCAGTATTCGGTCGCCAGACTTGATCTGTCCAACCCGCTGGCACAAGAACAGATTTTGGGTCTTTTTGCCACATGGCAACAGAATAAGAAGCTGGACGATGCGGAAACCCTAAATGAACTAAAAGCATTTCAAAGACTTTTTAAGGCATCAGACGATAAAAGTCTTGTTCTGGTGGGAATGTTTATTGATAACAAACTGGTAGGCTTTGTTATGAACGATTTGTTGGCAGATGGCTACGCAATTCTCAATTTTGAGAAAGCGGACGAGAAGTATGTAGGCATCTATGCCTGCCTCATGCTGGAAAATGCCGCTATACTCTCTCAACTGAATGCGCAATTCCTCAATTTTGAACAAGATTTGGGCATAGAAGGGTTACGGCTTGGAAAACAGTCGTTTCGGCCTGTGGCTTTCTTAAAAAAATACACGATTCGGAATACTTAAAAGCCCTTTCATATTTTTCGTGTCATATGGTAGAATATAGACATATACCAACTTGATCCCTGTTCTATGATCAAAAAACAAGAAAACAGAATACCGTCTATAAGTCTGAAGAGTTTTCTCACTGCCGTAACTTTTATTTTATTTGCCGCTTTGACGATTTGGTGGATAATGCTGCTTTTTCTCGGCAATGAGGAACAAAATCTCATCTGGGCGGCTTCTTATCAGGCAGTCGCTCTCTGGGGCGGCATATCGGGACTGTTTATCATCAGCAGGTTATGGGGAGGCCTGAAAAGCGTGATGGGCAGGGCGATAACCTATTTTTCGCTTGGCTTGTTATTTCAGGTTTTCGGCCAGTCGGTATTCAGTTTCTATAACATCACTCTTCACATACAAATCCCGTATCCGTCTTTTGCGGATATCGGTTTTTTCGGAAGCATCCCGTTTTATATTTATGGAACAGTTCTGCTTGGCAAGGCATCCCGCATCAGTATTTCCTTAAAATCATTTCGCAATAAACTGCAGGCAATAGTTATACCCCTATTATTGCTGGTAATTTCTTACGTTTCTTTCTTGTTGGATTATCAGGTTGATTTTTCAAACAAACTTCGAATTCTTCTTGATTTTGGCTATCCTATTGGGCAGGCAATCTATGTTTCAATAGCGATTTTGGTATATATCTTGTCCAGAAATATCTTGGGCGGAATTATGAAGAATAAAATAATTCTTGTACTCATCGCATTAGTAGTTCAGTACGTTGCAGATTATAATTTTCTCTACCAAAACCTAAGAGGAACATGGATCAACGGGGGATATGGAGACTATATATATTTGTTTTCCTATTTTGTTATGTCTCTCGCATTGGTGCGCTTGATGGGCATTTTCAGTGAAAATTCAGAGATGTCTTAATTCTCTTGATTTTTTTAACCATTATGGACATCCTATCCCAAATTGCCACGCGGATAATTAGGGAACAAGAGCTGATCATCGGTCCGCTTGCATGGAGCGAAGCGGGCAAAGTGAGGGATATTCGTATTGTGGATCAAAAGACCGGTGAAGTTGCCGTAGAGGGAATTGGGGATCACAAATTAGTCATAGACGCCTTGGTGGCCCGGTACGAACGCCTGTTCGGAAGAGCATCAATAGAAGTATGCAAAGAAGCCGCAGCTGCCATTGTGGCAGACCTGAAACCGGAAGACGTGCCGGAGAGTTTGCGGTAGGGGACATTATACTTGATTTTTCCGCCAATTATACCGGAATCAGTTGCACTTCAGAACGGAATCGGTGGGTATGGACGTTCACAGTCTCCGATATGATGAATATCCGTCGGAGACTTTGTATCTCTGTTCAAAAGGTTTTGGTGGTCGCTCAAGGCACGCGCTTTCATGGGGCCACGAAAACACCCCCGCCGTAGTTTCTACGGTGCATCGTACCTTCTTGTAAGGAGCCATACACATGGCAACGGCAGTTTTGGAGCAGTTGGTGGGGAAAGGGCAAAAATTTGTTCCGGTTGCCAACGTCAAGGCGTTGGATTACCGGAACGAGCGAGTCGTTGCTCGATTGGCTGAAGAGGGTGGGCTTGAAATGGAAGAGGCTCGCGAACTGTTCGCGGACACTCTTAAATTTCTGGCGCTCACCGACAACAGCGTAAAACTCTCGCCTGCAGCAAGGATCGATCTCGGGTGGCATGTCTTTCTGTTGCATACCCGAGATTATGCCGATTTCTGCAAGTCGTGTTTTGGGCACTTCGTCCATCATGATCCAGGGAGCGGGCTCGTCTGCTCCGGTCCGAAGATGGATGTTGTCGAGACAGCTCATCTTGCCCAAAGCATATTCGGCGAGATTTCCAGCAACTGGACAGCAACCCGTGGGGCAACTTGCGGGTCAGGCGGTTGCTGAAGTTAACGGTCTTACAATGACCATGGTGGGGTTGTTTTTACAACCCCACTTTGAAATTCGCGCTTCTTTATACGAGCTCTTTATAAACTTCGCCGCACAATAAAATCCACTGTATGCCAATGTTTCATCGTCCCATCATATTGAAAACCATCCCATTCTCGATCGCGACATTCGATCATTTCAAATTCAGAATCAAAAAACTTTTTTAATTCATTTTTTGTGAGAAACGTAATATTTGGAATATCTTGTTTGCACCAGT
>JACQRW010000013.1 GCA_016206285.1 Candidatus Sungiibacteriota bacterium | reverse complement strand
CTAAAACATTGACAAAAAGTAATTTTTATGTAAATCTACTCATATACCAAGAAACGGGAGTAGCTGTCACAAAGGAGATAAGATATGTTTCAAAACGGATCCTTAAAAAAGAAAGTTGCCATCTTTGATTTAGACGGCGTTATCATAAATAGCGAAGCGATCTTTGATATAGCCGACACAGAGTTTTTTTATAGGAGGGGTATACACTATAAACGCGAGGAAGTGATATCAATCGTTATAGGTAAGGGTCTTCGCGAATCTACCGCCATATTAAAAAAGATATATACTCTTAAGGAAAGTATCGAGGGGTTACTAGAGGAACGTAGAAAAATTCTTGCGGAAGCGTACGCAACACGGATTGATTTCATGGGGGGCTTTAAAAAATTTCATACCGCTCTGATAGAAAAAAATATTCGCACATGTATTGCAACTGCCTCAGACAATGAACTACTTGCTATTGTTGATAGAAAATTAGGACTATCTGAAATTTTCAGAGGAAAAATCTTCACTATAGCGGATGTACAGCATAAATCTAAGCCAGACCCCGCAATATTTTTATATGCTGCCCACCGGGTTGGTGCTGTGCCAGATGAATGTGTGGTAATCGAGGATTCTCCCAACGGCATACTTGCTGCAAAAAATGCAGATATGCTCTGTATTGCTCTGACTACTACACACGCAAGAGATAAACTTAATCTTGCAGATGTCATTGTTGACACATTTCATGAAATTCATATAGGGGAAATTTTTACGAATCAGTCTCATATATAATCTGTGGAATTACAAAATTGACCGTGTTTAATCCACACGGTCTTTTATGTTTAGTTCTACTTTAGAAAGAAAGTACCTGTTTCCAATTTGTCCATGTCAATCTCTTTAGATCACCTCCTCTGTTATAAGGAGCATCAAATAGTATATGCTCCCATTCTGGCAGACAAATACCTGAAATATATGGACTATCGTCGATGAGATAATTTCCTCGAACGATGGTCTTGTCTTGTGTAAGAATAATCTTTTTAGTGTACTCTAAACCAAAATACAGCTCTACCCATTTATATTTCTCAACAAGACAATTCTGATAATGATAGAGTGGGCTTGTACAAATTCTTACATCTAAATTCAGAGATGCCATCTCCCTCAGTGCTTCTACTGCGCCAGCCATTGGTTTTAATTCAAGAAAGAAACCGGGAGCGTGATATATAGATTTTACCTTCTGCCTCAGAGCTAAAGGATACTGATCTATAATCATATGAGTCGTTCTCTGCTTGACTGGAACATAGAACTCATCGGGATATATCTCTTTCCATTTCGACAAAAATCCATTTTCAATATCAGAAATACAACCATCTTGATCAACTAGCAAAATCATAATTTCCTCCTATTTTAATGAACTCTACCGATAGAGTATAAAGGGTACGCAGATAAATGTCAAAAACAAATCTCGACAGTATAGATGCGCTCGTGGCGCAGTACGAACGCCTGTTTGGAAGAGCATCAATAGAAGTATGCAAAGAAGCTGCAGCTGCCATTGTGGCTGATCTCAAACCGGAAGACGTGCCGGTGAGTTTGAGGTAGGAAGCATCCATAGTGCATGGGTGCTTTTTGTTTTGCGTAAGTATGGTACGATGTATATATAAAGTCAGCTATGAACGAACAACATCATTTTTCACCGGATGAAAAAACGGAGATGGGATTGGAAGCAAAAGAGGCTGGTACAGCCCAAGAAATAAGGGATTATTTTGCTTTTGCCGATCCGATTCTGAAAGTGAACTGGGGCGAAGCGGAGCCGCCGGACGAATACACGCCGGAATATATCGCCGCACATCCGGATATTACGAGAATTTTTGTGGTTCGGGATGCGAATGGCGACGTTGTGGGTGGTGCAAAAGTAAAAAAATTAGGGGAAGAAGACAAGCACAGGCTGGGTTTAAATAAAAATCAGCTTATGCATAAGGACGGAGTATTATTGGAGTATTCCGCAGTCCGGGAAGACCACCGAAAGCGAGGACTATTCTCGATTTTGACACAGAAAAGAATCGACTGGGCAGGACAGCATGACGCGAAATATGTTTGCTCCGAGATTGAAATAACCCGACCAATTTCCGTATACACAAAAATAAGAGATGGGTTTACGTTGGTAGGAATAAAAGAGCCGGGTGCCGGCATATTGGAACCGTATTTTGTCGCATTCAAACAAATTGGAGAAAACGAACCGGCAACAGAGAAAAACAAGGATGAGAAAGTCCAACCTGAATACATGGAAATGGAAATCAATGAGAATTCCTATCAGGAGTTAAAAAGACTGTTTTCCGAAGGATGGGTCGGAGTTGATGCGAAATTTGAGGGTGAAAGCATTCCCTGGATTTTGATTTTAGAGAAGAATCAATAAAATGCTGCAGCGGCCATCGTGGCTGACCTCAAACCCGAAGACGTGCCGGAGAGTTTGCGGTATATAGGGATTTGAAGAAATTAATTACCATATAAAACCCGCCTAATTCATCATTATTTTAGGCATTTTTACAATTTGCTAGTTTAGTGGCAAATTGTTATACTTTTACCATATGTTTTCTTTTTTGACTCGAAAAATCGGAGGGGCCGCTTCGCAAACTTCGGCGGATGAGAATTTTAAGGAGGTTACGGAAACGCTGTATAAGCGGAACTCTGAGCTGGTGGTAAAAAATAAGACGTTGTCTATCTTGCGGCAGCTCTACCAGACCAGCATTCAGACGTTCAAGCCAAAGGCGCTCGGGGAGGAGGTGGTCAAGATCGTGCGAGAGGCCCTTGAACTCGAACTGGTAGGAATTTTTACCACAGGAGAAGAGAATAAGACTCTCTATCCGCTTGCTTTCGCAGTATCCGGCAGACTGCGCAAAATTGAAGTTGAATTCGGACATTCCTTTGAAAAATACACGATTTCGAATATCGAGGAGAATCCTTTTTTAAGAGAAATCATCAGGGGAAGATCCGCGCATCATAAAGACGGCCTCGGGCATATCTGGAAAGACGTGATCCCGGAACATGTGCGGAATTTTGTCGTAAAGGAAGTCCATATCAAAACCACGCTGGGGTATCCTCTCATCATCAACAATAAGGTGATCGGCGCATTGATCTTATTTTCAAACAGAAAATTCGACGAACTTGCAGAATACGAAAAAGAGTCGCTTGCCATCTTTGCCGATGTGGTTGCCGTAGCCCTTGATAAAGCCGAATTATACGAACAGCTGCGGGTGATGAACGACAAGCTTGGTGAAGCAAACGCGCGTCTGAAAGAACTTGATGCGCAGAAGTCGGAATTCGTTTCAATTGCCGGACACCAGCTGCGCACCCCGCTTACGGTGATTAAAGGATATATTTCGCTGGTGCAGGAGGGAGAGTTTGGCGCGCCCCGGAAAAACAAGAAGCTCCAAAACGCGCTTCAGATTGTCGCCAACTCGACAGACCAGCTGGTCAAGCTTGTCTCGGATTTGCTTGATCTTTCGCGCATTGAATCCGGAAAAATTCATTATGAATTCAAAGAGGCGGATTTTGTAAAAATGATGCAGGGGATTGTCACAGAATATACGCCTGCGGCAAAGAAAAAAGGGCTTAAGCTCGTCTTTGAAAACCATGCGGAAAATCTTGCTCCGTTTCTGTTCGATGCCGACAAGATGCGCGAAGTTGCGGTGAATATCATTGACAACGCGATGAAGTATTCCAAAGAAGGAAGTATCAGTGTCATGATTGAAGAAGCTGACAAAGATAAAACACTCCGCTTCAGCGTGAAAGACCACGGACTTGGCATTAAAAAAGAGGATATCCCGAAACTTTTCGTGAAATTCAACCGGCTTCCGGAAGCGAAAAATCTTGTAGTCAATGGCACCGGCATCGGGCTCTATTTTGCCAAACGTATTGTGGAAGATCACGGCGGCCGGGTGGGTGTTGAATCTCCGGGACCCGGCAATGGCAGCACCTTTTGGGTAGAGATACCAATCCGGAAAGGCAATATCGTTTAAGAGAAATAGGTAATATCTTTATGGAGAAAAAAATAAATGATAGTTGCATCTCGTGCTCTTACACAACAGGAAAAGATCAATCTGTAGGGGGACAGATTTATGCTACGCAACACTGGATCGTGGAGCATGCGTTCGGTATGAGCTTGCCCGGATTTCTTATTCTAAAAACAAAAAGACACATTGAAGAGGCGGATGAGTTGCATCCGGCTGAAGCGCGAGAAATGGGAATGGTTTTACAAAAAGTAACATCTGCTATTCGTTTCGTTACTGGTGCACAAAAAGTATATATTCTGAAATTCGGTGAAGGAGTGCGGCATCTTCATTTTTGGGTCTTTCCAAGAACAGCGGCGGTTCGCCGCCAGATCGGAATTGGTCCAAAGGCGGTTGCCTTAATCTCAAAACAATATAAAGTAGGTGACATGACAGCGCAAAATATTAAAGCCATTGGCCGCACTGCGAAAGCTATTCAAATATTTCTCAATAAGAAAAAAACGAGAACAACTACTTGATTTTCCAAAATTTTTTTAGAAATGATGCCTTGCTTGGTTTTGGAGGAAGTATGGCACATGCAAGCGGCTTGATCCAAGAACCTTTCTTGGTGCATCCTAGAGATGCTGTAGTGCCCGTACAATATATCACGCATTAATTTTGGCGTTTTTTAATCTATACACACGAAACCCATCATGGAGTATCAATAAAAACGGCTACAACAAAAGATGCAGCCGTCTTCTTTATTTTTTACGGTTCCAGCCGTTTGACGCCGCGGTAGAGGAAAGATGCCTCGCGGACGTTTTCGATATTGAGCAGCTTCATGATCATGCGGTTGGGCCCCATGCCGAATCCGCCGTGCGGGGGACAGCCGTATTTGAAGAAATTGAGATAAAATTGGATCGGCTCCAAACCCATGCCTTTTTCTTTTGCCTGCGAAACCAGCACGTCGTAGCGATGCTCGCGCTGCGCGCCGGTGGTTACTTCCAAGCCGTTCCAGAGCAGATCAAAACTTTTGGTAAGGGACGGATCGCCCTCATCGCGCATGTGGTAAAATGGCCTCACGCTTACCGGATACTCGGTGATGAATACGAATTCATGCCCGTGCTTTTCCCGAACATATTCCGATATCTTGCGCTCCTCCTCGGGCGAGATATCGCCGTCTTTTTCGCTGGGTACGCCAAGTCCGGCAAGAATCTGTTTGGTCTCGTGCATGGATATCCTCGGAAAGGGCAGGGACGGCACGATCACTTCGCGCCCAAGCAATGTTTGTATTTCTTCCCCGTGTTTGTCTTTTACTTTTTGCAAAACATATTGGATGGTTTTTTCCTCCTCGGCCATGACATCTTCATGAGACGAGATATATGACATTTCCATATCGTATCCGGTGAATTCGGTCGCATGGCGCGAGGTAAAAGACGGTTCCGCGCGGAATACCGGCCCCACTTCAAATACTTTCTCAAACCCGGCTGCCATGGCCATCTGCTTGTAGAATTGGGGAGACTGGGCAAGATAGGCCTTGCGCTCGAAATAGGTTACCTCAAATACCTCGGAGCCGGATTCACTGGGTGTGGCAATCAGCTTCGGAGAGTGGATTTCGATAAAGTCGCGGCTTACCCAGTATTCCCTGAATGCGGCCTCCATAAGCGTCCACACTTTGAAGGTCAGCGCATGTTTGGGTTTTCGCAAGTCAAGCCAGCGCCAGTCAAGCCTGATGGACTGATCGGCTTCTTCGTCGCTTCCTTTTTCTATAATGGGAATAGGCAGTTCAGGCTCTGCGAGCGAAAGTACAACAATGCTTTCCGCAGCGATCTCAAACCCGCCGGGCGCCTGTTTCTCTTCTTTTACCAAACCGGAAATTTGCACCACGGATTCGAGATTGAGCGAATCAACGATCTGCCGCGCTTCAGTCTTATCTTTGGTTACCACGACCTGTACGGTGCCCGAAATGTCGCGTACAACAATAAACTGAATACTGCCCTGGTTGCGGATCACCTGGGCAAACCCGGCAATGGTCACCTGCCCGCCGATATGTTGTTTGATGTCGCCGATATGAGTTCGTTCCATATAGAGCCATGTTACTATAGTTTTCCACTGTTTACAACTGACCATTTGAACGTTACACTCAACATGTGGTTTTCGAGATCAAACATGAAAAATTTGAAGGGCCGCTTGAGCTGCTCCTTGAACTGATTGAAAAGGAAAGACTTTCCATCTCGGAGATATCGCTTGCACGGGTGGCAGAGGAGTACATCGCGCATGTGCGCTCTCTTGAGCAGATCGACCCGGAGCAGCTCGCGGAGTTTTTGGTTGTCGCATCTCAGCTCATGCTGATCAAGTCGCGGTCGCTTCTGCCAAATCTGCCGGTTTCGGAAGAGGAAGATCAATCGGCTGAAGAACTCGAGGCTCGCCTCTCCGAATACCGGAAATTCCGGGATCGGGCGGCAGTGCTTAAAAAATTGGAGTCGGCGCGCAAACCCATTTTTGTCCGCGATGCCTATCTTGCTTTTGCCCCTGTTTTTTTCCCGCCGCCGCAGCTCGCGCTCGGGGATATTGCACAAGCATTTCGCACATTCCTCGCGGCGCTGCCAAAAATCGAGAAGCTGATCGAAGAGAAGATGAAGCGGGTGGTTTCTCTTGAAGAGCGCATGGCACAGATCAGATCACTGGTGCAAAATGCGGTTGAGCGCGCTTTTTCGGAGATCGTGAAGGGATCACGAGAGAAAGTTGATATTATTGTCAGTTTTCTTGCGATCTTGGAGCTTACGAAAGAAAAACTTGTTGACGTGCGGCAGGAAAGCGCTTTTTCGGATATTATAGTAAAGAGAATTATATAAATGGTAAGTTAACGTTATGCAGACCAAGTCAATAATTGAAGCGTTGCTGTTTATGCATGGCGAGCCGATGAAGCTCAAAGAGCTCGGACAGCTTCTTGAACTGTCCGAAGAAGAAATCAGCGACGGTGTTCATCAGCTTGCCCACGAATACACGGACAGGGGACTGGTGCTCGTACAAAAGGACGGAGCAGTGGAGATCGGCTCGCATCCGGATGCCCATGCCTATGTGGAGAAATTGGTCAAAAGCGAATTTACCGAAGGACTGTCCCGCTCCGGGCTGGAAACCCTTGCAATAGTGGCATATAAGGGGCCTCTTTCCCGGCCGGAGATAGATTATATCCGCGGCGTGAATTCATCGTTCACTTTGCGGAATCTGCTGATGCGCGGATTGATCGAACGGATTGAACATCCGCGCGATGCTCGGGCATACCAGTACCGTATCAGTTTTCAGTTTCTGGAGCATTTCGGACTTTCCAAACTGGAAGAGCTTCCGGAATACGAATCACTGCAAAAAGAGGCCATAGAAATCGCGGAAGAAAAGCCTGGGACAGCAGAAATACCGGCAACACAGCAACCCGCGGCATCTCTTTAATGAAGACATCCAATGAACTACGAATCTCCCTTTATTAAAAACAGTGTTATTGTACTTGGCGTTATTGCTCTGGGATTTTTCGCATTTACAAAGATCAGCAAGCCGTTTGAAGATACCCCGCCGGCAATCAGGGAACAGACGGCGAGCGAGATTGCCGCATTAAAAAGAATCCGGCCGACAGCCGTAATCCCGGAGCCGGAGGGCATTGATGCCGAAAGCTATGTCGTGCGCCTTGTCGGAGAAAAAACGCCCCTCTTGAGCCGGCGGGAATTGAAGCGCATGCCGCCGGCAAGCCTCACCAAACTTATGACCGCGACCATAGCCGCAGAAGAACTTGCTTCTTCGGACCTTGTTACTTTCTCTGCGATTGCCAAAAAAGTAGACCCGACCCAAAGCAGCGCTGCCGCAGGAGAATCCTTTCTCCGCGACGATATGTTAAAGTTCGCCGTTATCGCCTCGGCAAACGATGCCGCATATGCGATTGCCGAAACAATCCAAAAAAAACACCGGAGCCGCAGCGCTGCCATGGCAGCCGCAACCACCACTTCATTTACAGACCTCATGAATCAAAAAGCCGCGCGGATTGGCATGACAGACTCGCACTTTCAAAATCCGATCGGACTTGACGATCCTGATCACTTTATGAGCGCCGCCGACGTAGCGCGCCTGCTCGACCATATTTTTTATACGCACCAAAATATTTTCGAAATCTCGCGCACGGTTGAAACAACAGTCTATTCCGTGAACCGCAAAAGCCATACCATTGAAAACACCAACGACCTTTTGAAAGAATTCCCCGCCATTCTTGGAAGCAAAACGGGTTTTACCAATGCCGCACAGGGGACGCTTGCCATGCTGTATCCGGTAAAACCGAATCATGTCGCGCTGATCGTATTGATGGGATCGCATGACCGCTTCGGCGATGGCAGAAAATTAATTACATGGCTTGAGAATTCATTCTCCGCTGAAGGCGGACAGTAAACTTTATATGCCACCCACCACAGACGCAATCGCAAACGCAATCAAAGTATTCGGGCTTTTTTCCGTCTCGTTTATTTTGGCTATGCTTTTGACGCCCTCGCTTATTTACTATATGTACAAGTACCGGCTGTGGCGCAAAGACGTGCGCACCTCGTCTCCAGATGGCACCAAAACCCCTCTCTTTTCGGCGCTTCATAAAGATCGCGAGACTGCGGTGCCGCGCCTGGGTGGCGTATTAATCTGGCTTACCACGGTTTCTTTGGCCCTGCTCCTTTGGGCTGTTGCAAAATTTACCGGAATCTCTTTCTGGGACAAAGCAAACTTTCTTTCCCGCAACCAGACATGGCTGCCGCTCTTTATTCTGCTTGCATCTTCACTGCTCGGACTTGCCGATGATCTCCTGCAGGTGCGCGAAGGAAAAGCGCAAAAAGCGTCCGGGGGCATTAAATTCCGCCATCGGCTTTTCGTGATCTTTCTGATCGCACTTTCCGGAGCACTCTGGTTCTACTACAAACTCGACTGGCGCACTATCTATATTCCCGGCTATGGGGATCTCTTCATCGGCATCTGGTATGTTCCGCTTTTTATCGCAGCCATGATCGTTCTTTTTTCATCAAGCATTATTGACGGCATAGACGGCCTTGCCGGCGGAGTATTTGCGTCTATTTTTACCGCATACGGCGGCATTGCATTTTTCCGCGGGCAGATAGATCTGGCGGCATTCTGCGCGGTTATCATCGGCGCACTGCTTGCATTTCTTTGGTACAATATCCCGCCTGCGCGTTTTTACATGGGCGAATCAGGCATCCTTGGTCTCACCACTTCGCTTACAGTGGTTGCGTTTCTCACTGATTCGGCAATCATGCTTCCGGTTATCGGATTCATACTCATGGTAGAAGTGATTTCCGATGTGATCCAATTCTGCTCCAAACGCTTCCGCGGCAAAAAAATATTTCTTATCGCCCCCATCCACCATCACTTCGAGGCAATCGGCTGGCCGCCTTATAAAGTTACCATGCGCTTCTGGGTGGTCGGCACCGTTATGGCCATTATCGGCATGGCCATCGCCCTCATTGGGCGTTGACTGATTAAGTACGACATGTTATATTATCAGTTATACGATCTTTCTAAAAAAGAGAAGGAGGCGCCAAAATGCCCGATGAGCAGAATAAAAAAAGAATTCTTGTTGTTGATGATAATGAGGGCATGAGAAGACTACTGGTGACAATACTGCCGCACTATGGAGAATATGAGGTCGTTGTTGCCTTGGACGGTCAAGACGCTCTGAATAAATTACGCCAACAGCCCGCTGATCTGGTCATATCAGATGTAGACATGCCGATTATGGACGGTTTGAAATTACTTATTACGTTGCGACAAGATACGGCACTTGCTCATATTCCGGTCATTATTATGAGCGGGGAAGACTACGAGCGCAGAGCTCAAGTCGCCTCAAGCTACAACGCTCAATTTATTAGAAAACCCCTTGAGCTTGATCAAATCTTACAGGCAGTAAAACAAGCACTTGCTCCTGCTACTTAATTATTTTTTAGACACGACAACGCCGTTCTCTTAAGAGACGGCTTTTCATATCTTAATTGCACAAGCAGATAAAATTTGATACCCTTATTTTATGACGCTCTACACGCAAAAATCGGCGAATATCAGGAAAACATGGCTGCTCATGTCCGGCTTTTTCGGCGTGGTCATCGCAATCGGGTGGGCGTTCAGCCAAGTCTACCATAACCCGGGCATTCTCTATGTTGCGGTCATATTCAGCATCGCTATGAACGTCGTAAGCTATTGGTTCAGCGGCAAGATCGTACTCGCGCTTCACCATGCCAAACCGGTCCAAGTAAAAGACAATCCGGAGCTGTACCGCATACTGGAAAATCTCTCCATCAGCGCAGGCATTCCCATGCCGGCGCTCTATGTGATCCCGGATGCCGCACCCAATGCGTTTGCAACCGGCCGCAACGCCGATCATGCGGTCATATGCGTTACCGAGGGTCTGCTGGGCATGCTTGACCGTTCCGAACTTGAGGGAGTATTGAGCCACGAACTCTCGCACATCGGCAACCGCGATATGCTGGTCTCCACTGTGGCGGTCGTATTGGTCGGCATGGTCTCGATCCTGTCGGATATGTTTATGCGCTCGCTCTGGTTCGGCGGCCGCCGGAGCGATGACGAGCGCGGCAATAACGGAGTTCTCCTCATTATCGGTATCGCGCTCTCAATTCTGGCTCCTATTTTTGCCACACTGATCCAACTTGCCATCTCGCGCAGGCGGGAGTTTCTGGCAGATACCTCCGGCGCGCTCCTCACGCGCTACCCGGACGGCCTGATCTCCGCGCTGAAAAAAATCGGCTCATACAAGCGTCCGCTTGCAACCGCCACCAACGCGACCGCGCATCTCTTTTTTGAAAATCCGTTTGGCGCGGACCATGAATTCGGCGAGCGGAAGACCCCGTGGATCGTCAAGCTATTCTCCACGCATCCGCCGATCGAAGATCGTATTCTGGCGCTCCAGGAAAAGCGGTAATATTTTATAGACAACCTTGGAGGGTTCGCATAGCCCTGCCTGCCGGCAGGCAGGGGCCTAGTGCAACATGCTATGTTTTACGTCTATATTCTTCAAAGTCTCAAAGATAAGAATCTATATATTGGCAGAACGAATAATTTGGCGAGACGGATAAAAGAACACAATTCCGGTAAAGTTGCATCGACAAAATCCAGAAGACCTTTCGTCATGGTTGAAAATATAGAGGTGCCAACAGAACAAGAATCGGTCATTCTTGAAAAAGAGTACAAAAAACGATATAGAAGGGAAGAGATAAGAAAGAAATATAACCTTGGAGGGTTCGCATAGTGGCCTAGTGCGCCGCCTTGGAAAGGCGGTATGGGGGAAACTCCATCGAGAGTTCGAATCTCTCACCCTCCGCCTTCGAAACAGATAATAGGTCGGGTCTATGCAAGTAAAAAATAAGATAAAAGAATGGTTCAAGAGATATAGCGTGCCTTTGGTCCTTGCGACCCTTGCGGCGCTTATTTCGGCGCATGTTATAAAATCCATCTCGGGAAACAATATCATCGCCGGTATTGCGGCCACATGGATGGATAACTTGGCATTTTACGGATACATCATATTCCGGGATTTAAAAACAAGGCGCTTCGGCATCGCAAACTTATTCAAACAGGCCAGAAATATGATCATCGAATTTGGCCCTGCCGAATATTTCGACAGCTTTCTTCTGAGACCGTTCTACCTATCCGCTTTTCCATATTTCATTTCCAATTATTCACTGGCAATACTCTTGGGATCACTGACCGCGGAGATAACATACTTCATTCCAACGATCTTTTCATACGAAGTGAGAAAAAAGATATTCAAGGATTAGATTATGAAAGAGAAAAACACCATCATCTATCAGGCAAAATCAGGGGCTCTTGAGCTTCACGGTGATGTCGCGCGCGATACGATTTGGGCGACACAGGCAGATATTGTGTCATTATATGAGAAAGACCAGTCAGTGATTTCACGCCATATCAATAGTATCTTCCGAGAAAAAGAAGTAAGCTCCAAAAGCAATATGCAAAAAATGCACATTGCAAATTCCAATAAGTCCAGTTGTTGCATTTTTTGCATCAGTTGCTAAAGATATATGCACAAACGCAAAGGTTTTACGTTAATTGAAATTATTGTAGTTGTGGCGATTATCGGGATTCTTGCGTCCATGATTGCCGTATCGGTGAATACCGCGCTTAAAAAAGCCCGGGATACAAAGCGCAAAGTGGAAATTTCCCAAATCGGAAGATTTATTTCCGGATCATGCTATCTTCCGGCTGCCGGAGCAGGGGAGTACGACCTTGCCGATCTCCTGGTGGAATTGCGCGCCGCATACCCGCAATATGCAACTATCCTTTCGCAAACGCCGCGGGATCCCGGTCCCGGCACTTCCGTCCAGTCATTTTACCGATACCTCGTAACCGCAGACGGAAAGTGCGCCCTGTACGCGAATCTGGAAAACGACGCCGAACCCATAACGCTCTCCAATATGTCCGCGCCCACTCCCGACGGCGGCAAAGGCGTTTTTGCAGCCCCAACCAGCGGCTGGAACGGCTCCCCGAAATATTTTCAGGTTTCGAATTGAAAGGTTATCCGGTCTGTTTAAAGATTTCTATGTCCATAAAAATTACCTATTTTGTACACGGAACGACAACTGACAACGAGAAAGAGATTTCTTCGGGGTGGTATGATGTTGAGCTTTCGGAATTGGGAGTACAGCAGGCAAGGGAATTGAGAGAGCAGACCAAGGACGGAAAATTTGATATGGTGTTTTGTTCGGATCTGAAACGGGCAGCAGATTCGGCGAAATTGGCCTTTGACGGCCGCGCGCCGATCATGCCGGACGCGAGATTGCGGGAATGCAATTACGGGACGTACAATGCCAAACCTTCGGCCATTGTGGAGCCAATGCAGGAGCAGCGCATCACAGAACGGTTTCCTGAAGGAGAGAGCTATGAAGACGTGAAAGCACGAATCGCAGACTTTCTTGAGTTTTTGAAAAAAGAGCATGATGGCAAAAGTATTGCCATAGTCGGCCATAAAGCCCCGCAACTCGCGCTTGATGTCTTACTCAAAAATAAAACATGGGAACAGGCATTTGCAGAGGACTGGAGAAAAACAAAAGCATGGAGGCCGGGATGGGAGTATAAGATAGAATAAGTTAATATAATCCCATGACCGATTATAAAATAGTACTGGGGATCATTGCCACCATATTGGGATTTGTCGGGTATGTGCCGTACTTCCGGGATATTTTTCGGGGGACGACGCGGCCGCATGTGTTTTCTTGGTTCGTATGGGGATTGCTGACCGGGATTGCGTTTTTTGCGCAAATCGCCAAAGGTGGCGGAGCCGGGGCATGGGTGACGGGATCATCGGCAGTCATTTGCACTGTTATAGCTGCGCTGGCGCTTTTTTATGGAGAGCGGCAGATCACCAAGTCGGACTGGTTCAGCTTTGGCGGGGCATTGCTCGGGCTATTATTTTGGCAGCTGACCGACGATCCGCTGCTGGCAGTGATATTTGTGACAATCACCGATGCGCTCGCATTTGCTCCGACATTTCGAAAGGCATATGATAAACCCAATGAAGAGACTGCAAGCACTTTTGTGCTCAGTTCGATCAAATTTGCCATTGCTCTGGCCGCATTCGAATCTTTCAATCTTACCACCGCGCTCTATCCGATTTCGCTTATTTTAGCCAACGGTTCATTTGCCGCCATGCTGCTGATCCGCCGGAGAAAGATGGTGAGCGCTACAAATGGCTAATAAAACAAGATATGAGCAAATTACAATCTATCAATCCTTCGAATTACGAGGTTCTGGGGACAGTTGATGTCTCGACGGAACAGGAAGTCAAAGACAAAGTAGCTCTGGCACGAAACGCACAGCAGGAGTGGGCGAGGTTGGGCGTGGGCGGAAGGGTATCTCTTTTACGAAAAGCTCTTCAGGATTTTCAGGATCGAAAAGCGGAATTTGCTCTTTTGGAATCAGGGGAGATGGGGATGCCGCTCAATGAAGCTCTGGGAGACTTTGATGCGAGTCTTGTGTATGCGAATTGGTACTTGGATAATGCGGAAAAGTATTTGAGTCCGGAAACCACTTTCGAGAATGACCAGGAAATCCACCAGGTTTTTCGGGAACCGATCGGAGTTGCTGCGGTGATCGTACCATGGAATTTCCCTTTTGCGAATTTTGTGTGGGGTACGATACAAAGTCTGATTGCAGGTAATACGGTTGTTTTTAAACATTCCGAGGAATGCCCTCTGAGCGGCAAATTTATCGAAGACATGCTTTCACGCCATTTGCCAAAAGGAGTGTTCAATGAAGTGTACGGGGCCGGGGAGGTGGGCGATATGCTGGTTCATCAGAGTATCGACATGATCGCTTTTACAGGCAGTACACAGACCGGAAGGTATCTGTACGAACTGGCAGGAAAGAAATTCATCAAAGCGGTAATGGAGTTAGGCGGTTCTGCACCCGGGATCATATTTGAAGATGCCGATATTGATCTCGCAGTAAGTAATGTATGCGCCAATAGACTACTCAACCAGGGACAATGCTGCGATGGGTTGAAAAGATTGATCGTGCATGAAAGCATTTTTGATAGGGTAGTCGAGAAGGCCGCTGCTATCTTTATCGCTAAGAAGCTGGGCAATGCGGAAGCGGAAACTACAGAAGTTGGTCCGCTTGTTGCCAAGAGACAGCTTGATCTGCTCGTGGCTCAAGTGGAAGATGCCAAAGCGAAAGGCGCGCGAGTAGTCGCTGGCGGCAATTCGCTTGAAGAAAAACTTGGCGGCGCATTTTTTGAACCCACTGTGCTGACGGGCGTGACCAAAGACATGCGGGTCTGGACGGAGGAAGTATTCGGTCCGGTACTGCCCGTCGTAACATTCAAGACAGAAGAGGAGGCTATCGAGCTTGCAAACGGGACCGCTTACGGCCTGGGCGCATACGTGTTTACTGGCGATAAGAAACAAGCGGAGCGGGTATCCCAAGCGATCGAATCCGGCATGGTGAGCATTAACGGCACAAATTATATCATGCCGTTCAATCCCTTTGGCGGTTACAAAAATTCGGGATTCGGAAGAGAACACGGGAAGTACGGCTTCGAAGAAGTGACACGAATTAAAGTTATCACTAAAAACAAACATGGAAAAGAACTTTGATCAATGGAATGGCTGCAAAAAAGAGCTTGAGAAAGCACAGGAAAGATTCCTTTTTAAAGAGGGAGAGATTTGGTGGTGTGCTATCGGTCTCAACATATCCAATGAGTCATGTGGTAAGGGAGACACATTCAGGCGGCCGATTCTTGTACTTAAAAAGCTTTCTGCTACGGGTTGTGTCGGTATTCCCCTTTCTACTCAGAAGAAAATAGGTTCTTGGTTCGCCGACATTACCATTCACGGCGAAACGCAATACGCGCTTTTACATCAGATACGAATGTTTAGCACAAACAGATTCCAGAGACGCCTTACGACACTTGATCGAAATGACTTCGATAAGGTAAAAGAAAAACTCGAGGCATTGCTCGAGCTTTCCAGTAATCACCAAAGCCGAAGCCTTGGATCAGTGGGTAATCCCAAAAGTAATTAAAGTATACATGAAGACAGAGAAAAGTCAAGTGTGGCCTGTGGATAACTCAAATAAGTATGGAACATAACTACATTGATAAGCTTGCGTGGATTTATGTGAAGGATGGGAGGATTTTGAGTACGAGGTCGCAGGGAAAGGATACGTGGTATATTCCAGGCGGCAAGCGGGAGGGGAACGAGACTGATGCACAGGCATTGATACGGGAGATCAAGGAGGAGTTGAGCATTGATATCGTGCCGGAGTCTATCAGCCTTTTTGGGACGTTTGAGGCGCAGGCGCATGGCAAGCCCGAGGGGACCATGGTGCGAATGACGTGCTATACAAGCGACTTCACCGGAGACATACAGCCGGCGGCCGAGATTGAAGAATATGCGTGGTTCGGGTACGAGGGAAAAGAAAAAAGCTCTCCCGTTGATAAGTTGATCTTTGATGATCTGAAGATGAAGGGGCTTATTGTATAGAATTTTCAAAAACCGAATGAACAAATCCCATCGCAATATATCAGGGTTTACTCTTATTGAGCTTTTAGTGGTCATCTCGATCATCTCGCTTCTTGCCAGTATTGTTCTTGCATCGCTTAACTCTGCCAGGTCAAAGGCGCGATACGCGAGAGTGCTCGCGGATTTTAACCAAATCAGAGTCGCGGCAGAGTTGGATGCGGACAATCAAGGAGGATCATATGCTCCCGATGGTAGTTGGTGTAATAGTCCGACATTTGTACCCGCGTACCTTTCAGTATGGCCCAAAGGTCCCTGTCCTGGCTGGGGATATGATTGGGAAAATTGGGCATTGAACCCGACGATAGTCAGAACCACTCTGCGCGGTCCAAGTTGCGGTGACGGGGTACTTTCCGGATCGTCACTATACATCTCCTGCGTGCTACCGGGTACAAACTGCATCGGCACTACGGAACCTTACTTGGGTACAGATATCAATACCATTACAAGCAAAAGCATCTCATGTTGATATATGTGGGCATAGCCGAGTAATAAATACAAACATCATATTATGTACATCACGAAATTCGGGCATAGTTGTTTGCTGGTGGAGGAAGGAGGGGCGCGGATATTGATTGATCCGGGATCGTATTCGACCATGCAAAATGACGTGCGGAATGTGGATGTTATTTTGATCACGCATGAGCATCAGGATCATTTGGACTTGGAATCTTTGAAAATGATCCTGAGTAATAATCCGGAAGCGAAAATCGTGACAAACGATGGAGCCGGAAAAATGCTTGCAGGGGAGGGAATAGAGTACCAGGAAATAAAGGATGGAGAAAGCACAGCGATTAAAAATATTCCAATCGAGGCATTTGGGCGCGACCATGCAATGATACACTCGACTATCCCGGTGATACGAAATACCGGGTTCTTTATCGCAAAACGGTTTTTTTATCCCGGGGACGCGTTTGTGCGGCCGTATATGACGGAAACGGAGACGGCAAAAGAACCCCCGGCAACATATGAACGCACGGTTGCACATATGCCGCTT
This sequence comes from Candidatus Sungiibacteriota bacterium, assembly GCA_016206285.1. Taxonomy (GTDB): domain Bacteria; phylum Patescibacteriota; class Minisyncoccia; order Sungbacterales; family HO2-52-23; genus JACQRW01. Next base: position 20,007 of record JACQRW010000013.1, on the reverse strand, counting down.
TCGGATTATGCCCGGGACAACCCGTTTCTGAACGCAAAAGTGGGGCTGCCAAAGCCAGTGGAGATTTTGGCACTACCGGTAACCGCGCCGTGGATGCGCAGCGCGGAAGCGGTGGATTATGCGGCGGAGTTAAAACCAAAAATTTGTATTCCGGTGCATGATGGCATGCTGAAAAACCCGGACACGGGGCATCGGCTGGCAAAACAAATACTGGAGCCGATGGGAATAGAAATACGCGTATTGGAGCCCGGCCAGCAGGGTAAATTTTGACAATGGCCCCGGACATGCTATTGTTTGTCCATTGTAATTATATATGAGCACACGCATTGCAGCATTTCTGGTCGTGGGATTTGTTGTTGCCGCCGGCAGCACTCTTTTTGCGTTTAAAAAAATGCCTGCTTCCGCACCTGCACCCGTGCCCGTGGAAATTGGGAAGACTTCCGGTACGGCATCGCCCGCGCCATGGATTGAAGTAGTCCATGCACGGGCTGTTGAATACGACGGACGAGACGGTGGAGATAGCCGCATACTCGAAACCGGAGACGAAGTCGGACTTGGCAATATGATCGAGACGGACACATTTGGCATTGCCAACATTTATTTTCCTGACGGATCTGTACTGCGCCTTGATGCAAACACCAAAATCGTGCTTGATGAAGCAAAGCTGGATTCCGAGAATCAGGGCTTGAGCGCACGTATTTTTCTCGCAAGCGGGAGGGTATGGTCAAAGGTGCTGGCACTGCTTACCCCGGGATCTCTCTGGGAAGTCAAAACTTCAAATGCCGTGGCAACTGTGCGCGGAACCGCTTTTGGCATGGCTATTGCCAAAGGAAAGACGAGCATCATAGGAGCGGAGCATGCGGTTGCGGTGCAGGCTATTGATCCTGAAACGCGCAGACCAGTGGGCAACGAAGTGGTAGTGGATCCTGACAGGTTGGTTGAAATTGCGGAAAAGGACATTGCGCTTATCAAAGAATCGAAGAAAAAACTGGCCGTTGAAAAGGTGCCGGCAAAAATTCTTACGGATCCATGGATACGGAGCGCCAAAAATGAAGACAGAAAATACGATGAGAAAATCGAGCAATTGAAAGCACGGGGAGACGAAGCAAAAAAACTTCGTGACGAACTGCGAACAAAGATTCGGAAAGAACTTAAAATCGAGGAACAGTCGGAAAAACCCATATCTGAAGGTAGTGAACATAAAAATAACGTTAGTGTCCCGGAACGCATCGAAATCATAAAAGAAAACAGGACGGAAAAAGAAACGTTACCGGCACCGGTGCCGGTGCCGGAACCAAAGCCAACGGAACAGGCAAGTATTGTTCCGCAGCGCGCGGCAGAACTTGTGATACGCGCTAATGCGGATCTCAAAAACGTACTTGAAGGAGACCGCATCCAGTTTAAAGCGATCCTTACCGGACCGGACGGCCAGACGCGCGATGCAACCGCCGATGTGCGCTGGACCGTAATCGGCTCAATCGGCAGAATGGCGAGCCCCGGCATTTTCATTGCCGAACTCGGACCCGATGTTTCCGAATTTGGCGAGGCTCGAGGAACGGTCACGGCAATCTGGAGAAACTCAAAAACCGGAGAAGCAATGCTTGCCAAAAGCCCTATCTTTCGCGTGGAAGCAAAAGTAGAGGATTCACTCAATACCGATGGATAAGATACGCGCATTTGGCATAACGCTTTGTGCAGGCATCATAGTGGCGGTTTCATTTTGGCTCGGCCTTTTTCAGGGTCTTGAGTTTTTTTTCGAAGACCTGTTGGTGCGTCCGAAACCCGCAAGTGCGGATGTGGTGGTCATTGCCATTGATGACGCATCACTTCAAAAAATCGGACAATGGCCGTGGCCGCGGGAAATATTTGCGCGTACTCTTGCTGTTTTGAATAACAACCCTCCGGCTGTGGTCGGGGTTGATATTATGCTTTCCGAGCCATCCGGCAGGGGAGCGGCAGATGATGCGGCTTTGCGCACGGTATTGGCCGGAATAACCTATCCGGTGGTTTTTCCGGCTGAGGCAAGCCCGCTTGTTCTTTCAGAAACCGATAAAGCACCCCGCGCGGAAAATCTCTTAACGCCGTTGGCTCTTTTTATTGACAACATCGAGCGCGTCTCACTGGGACACGCGAATTTTATCCTGGATCCGGACGGGATCGTGCGAAAGTTTCCGCTCCTGATCGCTACGCAGTATCCGTCCGCGCGGCCGGGCGTGCTGGCTGCATTCGGATATGAAATTCTCAAGCAGGGAGGGTATGCGATTCCTGATGAGAAAAAACTTGATGCGATCCCGCGCATCGCGTATTCGGCATTGCCGGGTTCGATCAGAAAAATATCGTTCTCGCGGCTTCTGGACGGCGGAGAAGAAACCGGAACAATGCTCCGGGATAAGATCGTGCTGATTGGCGTGACCGCCCCGGATCTCCACGACACCAAACTGACTCCGTTTTCGCGCGGCACGGAAATGCCCGGGGTCGAGCTGCAGGCGCAAATCGTGACCATGCTGCAATCGGGATATCGGCTTGTTCCTCTGGCGCCTTTTCTCGCGTATCTGTGGATTCTGGCAGCAGCCCTGCTTCCGGCGCTTTTCTTTTTCCTCTGGCCCCGGTCTTTAAAACCGCTCGCAGCAAGCGTGGCTGCAGGCGTTGCATACATGGTCGCAATCGCAGTTCTTTTTGAGAATGGCATAGTGGTAAATATGCTCCATACGCACTTTGCGTGGCTGCTTTCAACTTCGGCTCTGTTTGCCTACCGGTATTTGAGCGGGGAGCGGGAGCGGAAAGAAATCAAAAAGCTGTTTGGAAAGTACGTATCACCGCGCGTGCTTGAAGAGATACTGGTGGATCCGGCAAAAGTTGCGCTTGGAGGCGAGGAGCGCGAAGTGACCGTGCTTTTTTCCGACATCCGCGGGTTTACCACGCTTTCGGAGAAAACTTCGCCGCAGGAACTGGTGCGTATCCTGAACAAATATTTCTCGGCCATGAGCGCAGAGATTGTGAATCGGGAGGCAGTGCTCGATAAATACATCGGTGATGCAATCATGGCATTCTGGGGCGCGCCGCTTGACGACCCGCTCCAGGCCGACCACGCGCTTGCTGCGGCAAAAGGCATGATCGCAGCCCTAAAAAAGCTCAATGAAGAGCTCGCTGCGGCCGGAGATCCGGAAATCGCCATCGGGATCGGCATACACACCGGCCGTGCGGTGGTCGGTAATATCGGCTCCGAATTTCGCTTTGATTACACCCTGATCGGCGACACCGTAAACGTGGCCTCGCGTCTGGAGGGCTTGAATAAAGAACACAAAACCACGCTTATCATAAGCGAGAATACAAAAAACAAACTCCGGGAACCGCATGAATTACGCTCGCTCGGAGAGGTATCAGTAAAGGGACGGGCAGAGCCGCTCCATGTATATACACTCCTATGAAAGGTCTTGAGCGGTGAGGGAGATTGTGTCTCCGTCTTTGAGCGAGCCGGCGATGATCTTGTCGGCTATTATTTTTTCGATGCGGTCCTGGATGAAGCGGCGCATAGGGCGCGCGCCGAATGTGGCGCTGTAGCCGCCGGCAGCAACCGCAGCAATGAGTTCATCGCTGATGACGAGATTGAGATTTTGTTTTTTGAGGCGAAGCGCCAGCGTTTCAAGCATAAGGCGGCTGACTTGCTTGAGTTCTTCCGGTCCGAGCGGAGTGAATACGATCACCGAGTCAAAACGGTTGAGCAGCTCCGGCTTGAAAATGCCGTTTGACTGGATATGCGAGATTACGCCCGCCTGCATTTCATTGAAGGGAATTTTTCTCTTCAGGGCATCGAGGATAAAAATAGAACCCGCATTGGATGTCGCGATGATAATGCAGTTTCGCATGCTTACGCGTTCGCCGAATGCGTCGGTAAAGAAACCCTCGTCCAGTATCTGCAGAAACAGGTCCTGCACTTTGGCATGAGACTTTTCAAATTCATCAAGCAGCACTACCGCATACGGAGTCGAGCGCATGGCGCTTGCGAGCATGCCGTGTTGGTTTGCCGCAGAGGAGCCTATGAGCCGCGTGAGGCCGTCTTCAGACTGGTATTCGGTCATATCAAAGCGCGTCATGGCATCCGCATCGCCAAAATATACAGCCGCCAAAGCTTTTGCCGTTTCGGTCTTGCCTACGCCGGTGGGACCCAGAAAGAGAAACGTGCCAATGGGACGGCGGCTATCGCTCATGGATGCGCGCGTGCGGCGGATCGCGTTTGCAATGGCTGCAATGGCGTCTTTCTGGTTGATCACGCGCTTGTGCATCTCATCTTCCAGATGCAGTAATTTTTCTTTTTCATCGGCAGTGATGGCGCCAAGCGGGATGCGGGTTTTTTTCTCCAGATACTCAAGTACGATTTCGCGCGTGCAAAACAGAATGCGTCCGGCAATACACTCATGGGCAACTTCTTCCAAAAGACTCGCAGCCCGTTCCGGTGCGCCGCCGCCGGACAGGAGATATTGTTCTACGCCTTCGGCAATGGCTGCGATTGCGGGATAGGTGATCACAACTCGGTGTTTGAGAGACTCTTCAAGACCGGGTACCGCATCTTGGATGATCTCAACAAGGTCGGCAGGGGATGGCTCCGTCAGTTCGATTGTTACAAACTCGTCCACAAGAGCTTTTTCGCGCTCAAGGATGCGACGAAGATTTGCTGACGTTCCAAGCCCCACTATGTGGATGGCGGGGTGCGCCAGATACGGGCCAAGGAGCGTTCCGGGAGCAATGCCGAGATTTTCAAGAGATTCGATAAATTCGGGAAACTCATCAATGGCAAAAATAATATTTCCGGCAGCGGATGCCTCGGCCAAAATTCGAAGCAATAAAGCTTCCGTCTCCCCCTTGGTCTTGCCGGCACCAAGCACTTGCCCGACGGATAATGCAAGCACTTCTTTATGTTCGATATCCGGGAAAACTTTTCCTTCGTCAATCATGCGAGCCAACCCCTGCAGAACCGTATGTTTGCCGATTCCGGGCTCGCCGATAATCATGACATTTGCGCCGCTTGTTTTGAGCAATGCCGATTCCAGTAATTCGATCTCGCGCTGCTTGCCCACAAGCTCATGAGTTTGTGCAGATTCGATAGGCTGGGCGAATTGCCGGAGAAAAACGGTATAGCCGAAAGACCACTGCTTGCCGATTCCCGAGATGCGGCCAAGATTTTCCCGCGACCACCAACGGATCTTTTTATTCTTAAGAGCAAATGTCCGTTCGATCCATGCGCCGGTTCCGGCAAGGTCTTGTTTGGTAACTTGCCTGCTTAATATAAAATTTTGGAATGGTTTGTCTTCGGCAAAAAGGAACTCAAGAATGTCCGCAATGGTGACCTCTCCTTCCTGCTCGCGTATGTATGCTTCAAGCCGGACAATCGCCGGTTCTCCCGGTACTGCGCCATCCTGGCCGGATACTGAAATTGCCGCATGATACTCCGCAGAACTGATACCAAGCCGGAGTAAGGCATTTTTTCCGAAATCTCCTGCCGCAAATGCGTGGGCAAGGCCGCGAACGGTCACGCGATCCATGCTTCGGACCGACTTTGCCGTGCCGTACCAGATATGAGCTGCGGGATAGGTGAGCCGATCCAATATGTTGTCTCCGGACATCTTGCTTGAATTGCCGAAAATTCGCGCAAGATAAAAACCTTCGAGCGCAAAAAATAAAAGCCGGACTGCGACCAAAAGAAAGAGAACGCCAAGCAAGTGCGCAAATGAAAATGGAAATAGAGGCAGGACATTATCCGGCGGCAAGGGAAGCTGCGCGCGTAAGATACTATAGACCATACCGACGCACAAAAGCAGGACCAAAAGGTTTACGATTGCGGCAACTCCGCCCCTTATTTTTTTGGGCAGCAGGCGGTCAAGCGCCAAAGCGCCAGTAAACCCCGTTAGAGAACTCGCGTGGGGCGTTGAACCCCGTGCTGGTGTTTCCGCGGCTTGCCGCGGGGCATTCTCTAACGGGGTAAATTGCGATGTAAAAAGATACGCCATAAAAAATCAGCTCAGGAGCAACACTGCTCCCAAAATGCCAAGAAGAGGAATAATAACCGGGAGCAACAGCCAGATTACAAATATACATGCACCTGCGATCGCCATCGTAACTTCATATGCGATACCTGCGATAATAACGCACAGCCGCAGCACCGTGCCGAGAAAACGCATAAACAGGTTAAGCAACATATCCTGGCCAAGTGTGCCAAGATCGAGATTTTTCCAGTCGTACTGCTGGTGAAAGCGCTTGTATGGCGCAAAAAGAGTGCGCGCCAGCAGCCTGATGGAGAAAAAATGATACCCAAACCAGAGCAGATTGCCCCAAACTGCAAAAAAATCCCGCACGCCTTTCCCATAGTGCCAGATAACATATTCTCCGATCAGCAGTGTTGCATCCATATACCCAGTATAACGCACTGCGCAAAATTTGAACATCATGTGCGTATCTGATATAATAACGCCATGAAGAGCAAGGGAACAAAACTCGAGAAGCTGCGGCAGGAAGTGCGCGAGCGCACGCTCGGCTATGTGATCGCGGCATTCGGACTTGTCGCCGGTTTGGCATGGAACGATGCCGTCAAAGCGCTGATTGAATACATGTTTCCGCTCAAGGAAAATACGATTTCCGCAAAAATCATTTATGCCATTCTGATCACGCTCGTGGTCGTGGCCTGCACCATGTACCTGAACCACTTGTTTCAAAAAGACGAGGCCGAATAAAAGAACTTTTAAGGAATCAACTGCTTAAGTATAAACCGATCGGCTTTTACTTTAGTAAATCTCACAGCAGTGTTGCTCCGATCAATTGCGGGTAGCCGTGGAGCAGTTCTGCTCCGCTTATGGTCTTTTTCCCTTCGAGTGTCAGCCGTTTGATCTCAATACTGCCCTTGCCCGTTTGTACGAGCAGAGCTTCTTCTTTTTTCCATACGAGGCCGGGAGAGCCGGCAAGCGGTTCATCAAGTGTCAGGTCTGCCTGCTCAATGCGAATCCGCAATGTACTGCCATTATCAGACCATGTAGTCCACGTACTTGGCCACGGATTGTATGCGCGTACCATGCGCTCTATTTCTTCTGCGGGCTTTTTCCAGTCTATGCGGCCATCGTCTTTTTTGAGCGGATTGCAGTATGTCGCTTTGCTCTCATCTTGCGGAATCGGCATGATTGCGCCAGAAAGATAATCGGGTATAGTTTCAATCAAGAGTTTTGCGCCTATCGCGGCAAGTTCGTCGTGGAGTTGCGGATAGACGGCTTTCCGATCGCCAATCGGCGTGGTCTGCTGCGCCACAACGGGGCCGTGATCCATTTTCTCGTCAAGCTGCATGATAGTGACTCCGGTATCAACGTCTCCGGCAAGGATTGCAGACTGGATTGGAGACGCGCCACGCCAGCGCGGAAGCAGCGAGGGGTGAATGTTGAGCGTGCCGAATTTTGGAATTTCGAGAATGGATTTAGGTATGATCTTGCCATATGCAGCAACAACCGCAAGATCAACCTGTGAAATTTTGAACTTAAAATTTTGAATTTCTAAACGCTCCGGCTGGAACACCGGAATGTTATATTTTTCAGCCAGCACCTTTACGGGCGGGGGAGTGAGTATTTTTTTTCTCCCAACCGGCTCGTCAGAGTTGGTGACCACGCCGATAAGGTTGTACTTTTCTGCGATCAACGCCTCAAGCGCCGGAAGCGCGAATCCGGGAGTGCCGAAGAAAAGGATTGAAATCTTGTGATTCATGATGTTGCGTGTTGACAAAAACTCTCAAGATGCAAGACTGAAGAAAAGGCAGCTCTTTGTTTTGAATACATCGGAAGAAAGGGGAGACGATCATGACTTTGGAAGAAGCCCAAGTGCGCGCACGAGAGATAAAGGAAGCATTCGAGCAGGGAAAGATGCACGGAAACCGCCAAGAGATTGAAAAATGTATAGAAGAGATAGATCGGATAACGAGAGAACATCCGGAGGTGAAAGAAATCTTTCGCGATGGGAATACTTCGCCTCGTGAACACACCAATACTCGAGCATATCCATGCCGGGATTTTGATGACTAATGATCACCGGACTTGATCTCCGACTTCATTTTATCTATAAATAATGTCCCCTCCAAGTGATCGAGTTCGTGCTGCATCACCCGGGCAAAAAAGCGAGAGCTGCCTCGGGTGATTTTTTTTCCATGTTCGTCATATGCCTCAACCGTGATTTTTTCGTGGCGCATGACTATACCGTACTTTTTCGGCACCGAAAGGCAGCCCTCAGCATCTTCCAGCATCTTGCGCGAAATCTTTTTCACGACCGGATTTATGAAGACATAATACTTCCACGCGCGCTTCTCGTACGGCTCGTTTTCTTTTTTCCCCGGGCTCTCCTCTTTGCGCCGCTTCCAGCCATCTTTTTCCGCACGATCAATTTCCTCGGCCTCTTCCGAGACAATAAAAATCCGCAGCGACTCGCCAACCTGCGGAGCCGCCAAACCCACGCCATCCGGCGTATGGCTCAATGTCTCTTTCATGGCCGCAATCAACCCGCGGATGCGCGGACTTACAATATCCGCAACCGGCACGTCAGCCGCTTTTTTACGGAGAACCTTTTCCGGTTCTTTCACAATCTCCATTGTTTTTGGTTCGACTTTGTTCGCCATGGTTAGTTACGACTTACGCATTTGGTGTCATCCCCGACTTGATCGGGGATCCAGGATCCCTGAATCTGGATTCCCGCCTGCGCGGGAATGACAGGAAGGAGTCAATCGCGTAAGTTCTAATGGTACGCCCTATATTTTACCTTTTTCTTTTTTATTTTTGCCGTTCGGCTGATCTTACGGTTTTTTTTCTTGGCTGATTTGGCGATGGTTTTCTTTGTCGTTGGTTTTTTGATCAGTCCCTTCAGCGAGCCGAAAAAATATTTGCCGCGTGCCTCCGCGGGCAGGTCCTTTTTTTCAAGCACATAACGGCTAAGCGCGCGAAGATCGGATTCGTGATAGCGCATTGCAAGCCCCAGATATGCGGCAAAACGCTTTGGCTCGCCAAGCGCCATCGAAAGGTCCTCAGCAAGCACATGCTCGCGCGAATGCAGCTTTTTATCGGGCGTCAGGCGCATAATGATGCCATACTAACAGAAAAACCTGCATTAAGACAAGCGGGATTTTATCTTGCTCATTTCCTGACGATCCTCTTATTTTTATCAAGATAAAATATGGACTGCCCAGTTAGAGGTAAACCCCTAACGGGGTTGCAATAGTAGTCTTTTGTTGTATCATGGACTTATGAATACTTTTCCACTACTTTATATATTTCTTGTGATAATCGGACTTTTGGTAATCTGGTTTATATTCGCGTACAACCGCTTTGTAAGCGGCAAAAATAGGATCGCAGAAGCATGGTCGGACATTGAGGTGCAATTGAAGCGGAGGTATGATCTCATTCCTAATATTATCGAGACCGTCAAGGGGTATGCTACGCATGAGCGCGAAACACTGGACAGCGTGACGCAGGCGCGTACCCAGGCCATGGGTGCCCAAACACCGGAACAGCACGCACAGGCGGAAAACGCCCTGACTAGTACCCTCAAAACTCTTTTTGCCGTTTCGGAAAATTACCCGGATTTGAAAGCGAACGTGAATTTTCTTGACTTGCAACGCGAGCTTGCCGATACGGAAAACAAAATCCAGGCTGCCCGCAGATTTTACAACGGCAATGTCCGCGACTACAATATCGCGACTGAGTCCTTTCCTTCAAACATAATTGCAAACATGTTTGGCTTTGCAAAAAAGGATCTGTTTGACCTTGCTGATAATGATATCGCACAACAGCCAGTGAAGGTTGCTTTCTAACGTAAAGTTAGACAACATAGTAACCATGACCTACGACATTTTAATCACATCAGGCACCATTCTTGACGGAACCGGACGCGAGCCCGAGGTAGGAGATATTGGCGTGAAAGACGGCAAGATTGCCGCAATCGGAAAACTCGGAGCACCGGATGCGGCGCTCAAGATCAATGCGCTTGACGCATTGGTAACCCCGGGGTTTATTGACGTAACCAATCATTCGGATACCCACCTGACTCTTTTTAAAAATCCGGGATTTGATTCGTTTGTCTCACAGGGCGTTACCACCGTACTTGGAGGGAACTGCGGAGCTTCGTTGGCGCCTCTGGCATCGCATGAAGCGCTGCAGGCAATCCGCAAATGGGCTGATCCATCGGAGATCAACGTAAACTGGACAACATTTGAGGAATTTTTGCAGCAAATCGCAAAGCTCCGCTTGGCGGTGAATTTTGGAAGCTCGGTTGGCTACGGCACTTTGCGCCGGGGCCTGATTGACGATGAGATCAGGCAGCTTACCTATGATGAGCGGGAAACAATGCGCTACTTGATCACTGAGAGCATGGAGCAGGGGAGTTTCGGATTGTCGTTCGGCCTTTCCTACGGCCATGAGCGTATCTCCACCACGGAAGAAATCATAGACATCGCAAAAATTTTGGCCGGGACAAAAGCAACATTAAAAATACATATGCGCTCCGAAGGCGTGGGGCTTTTGGGAAGCGTAAACGAGGTTGTGCGTATTGCCCGGGAAACCGGAGTTTCAGTGCAGATCAGCCACATGAAGGCGGTGGGGAGAAAGTCTTGGCATTCTTTTAAAACCGCACTGGATCTGATTACTCATGCAAACGAATCAGGCGCGGATATTAATTTCGATGTTTCGCCCTATGCGACCACCGGATCACTTCTGTACATGCTCCTGCCGTCATGGTCGCGCGCAGGCGGACTTGCAGCATTGTTTAAAAATATTGATGACCCGGTTATGCGCAACAAAATCGTGGAGGAGCTGAAAAGCTATACGCTTCATTATGACCGCATAGCCATTCGGTCTTCAAAAATAAAGGGGATCGTGGGCCGGACTATTGCCGAGCTTGCCGCAGAGGCCGGAGTTTCTCCGGAAGAGACGCTTATTAATACCGTACGCGCCACTGAAGGCCGGGCATCCATCATCGGACGCACGATTTCCGGAAAAAATGTCACTGCCGCCATAATGGATTCTCACGCTCTGGTTGCCTCGGACGGACAGACTTCTTCCCTGGATGCGCGTACAAGCGGAGATCTGGAACACCCCCGTTCGTTCGGCGCATTTCCGCATTTCTGGCACCGTTTTGTTACTGATTCACAAAAACTCAAGCCAGAAATCGCGATCCAAAAGATCACTTCGGGTCCGGCCATGAAGTTTGGCATTGAAAAACGCGGCATGCTCAAAGTCGGAAACTATGCCGATATCGTCATCTTTGACCCTAAAACTTTCAAAGACCAGGCAACCTACCGCGATCCTTTCGCTTACCCCGTCGGCCTCAGCACCGTTATCGTCAACGGCAAACTCGCTCTCCGCGAAGGCGCGCTGACCGGCGAACGAGCCGGGCAGGTGTTGAGGAAAAAATAAGATACGGTGGATGAAAATGTTTTGCCCCCTGAACACTCACGCATTCAGGGGGACTTTTATTATTTACTATTGTCTAACCAAAGCTCGCACGTCCTTCGTAGGAGTGCGGCAAGAATATAAAGAAAAGCTTCAGGGTTTCCGTCCACACGCTGGAATGCCTGTCCCAGTATGTTGATTCCAGTCGCGACACCCTGATAAAATTCTTGACACTCGCCATGTTGAATAAGATTTTTCACGCCCTCTCGGAGCTCGCCAGTATATCCACCGGCGTCGAGAGTATCCTCCAAATATTTTCTTGCATCTTCTCTGCTCAATTTGCCAGTCACCATCTCCAAGCCTCCTTATTCATAGTTAATTTAGGGTACGAAAATTATATAAAGAATAGCATAAACAATATCTTTCGTCAAGTTCCTCGTTAATCCCAAATCAGTTATACTTTTTGTATGGTTTATCGCAAAAAATCAGATTTGGCGAGCAAGCCCGCCGACGCTAAAGCTTTGGCGGGTAAACGCGTACTGGTAATGGGTCTTGGGCTGCATGGCGGGGGAGCGGGGACTGTAAGATTTTTGGATAGTCGCGGGGCAAAGGTTACGGTTACGGATTTGCGCACCAAAAAGGTGTTGCAGCCGTCGCTTGAGAAACTGAAAGATATAAAAGGCGTTACGTATGTGCTGGGCAGACACCGGGAGAGTGATTTTTTGAAAGCGGACTTGATCGTAAAAAATCCCGGAGTGCCGCCGACTTCTCCATATCTTGCACTTGCAGCAAAACATAAAATTCCAGTCACGACCGATATGGGGATTTTTTTTCGAGAGTGTCCGGGCACCATCATCGGCATTACGGGCACACGGGGCAAGTCAACCACTGCATGGCTTATTTGGAAGTTTTTGAAAACTAAACATAAGCGAGTTTTTCTTGGCGGCAATATACGCAAATCCGTGCTTGAATTTCTGTCTGAAATCAAACAAGGCGATTTGATCGTGCTGGAGCTTTCCAGCTTTCAACTGCAGGATCTGTCGCTTGATCGCGTAAGTCCTCCGATTGCGGTGATAACGAATTTCATGCCGGATCACATGAACTGGCACCGGACTATGGCGGAATACGCAGCCGCAAAAAGCATCATCTTCAAGTTTCAGAAACCGAAAGATTACCTGTTTGCAAACCCCGATGATACACGAGTTCGCGCTATGGTACCAAAAGCCCGTTCGCATATTGTGTTGCCGCGCCTCGCACCACGGTACGGGACAATAGTGGACAAACGCCTTGGTGCGCATTACCGCTCGTCTGTCGGCCTTGCCATAGCAGTTGCCCGGCATTTTCAGATCAGACCGGAGAGCATACTCAATGTGCTAAAAAGGTTCCGCGGCCTTGAAGGGCGCCAGGAACAGCTGCCATCAGTACGAGGAATCCGCGTAATCAACGACACGACCGCGACTATCCCGGAGGCGGCAGTTGCGGCAATCACAAGGTTCCGCGGCCTTGCCAAGCCGCCGCATCGTCTTACCCTTATCGCCGGAGGTTCGGATAAAAATTTGAATTTTACTCCATTGGCGGCTGCCATCGCAAAATATGTCGATCATCTCGTTCTGCTCCCGGGCGCCGGAACCGAAAAACTGAAGAAAGCGCTGCAAAAAGAAAAACACTCGGGCGCAGGAGTATGGCATGAAGCGCCATCCATGCCCGATGCCGTAACTGCCGCATTCGCGGCCGCCGTGAAAGGGGATTGGATCGTATTGAGCCCCGGTGCCGCCAGTTTTGGATTATTTGTAAATGAATTTGACCGCGGAGACCAGTTTGTGAAAGAGATGAAAAAACTATAAATGCCCCACTCGCTCGACAAACCAATGCTTTTTATCTCGCTTGCGATCTTGATCGTGGGGCTTTTGATATTGGCCTCGGCATCCATGGTGATCTCGCAAAAAAACTTCGGTACTATTTCCTTTTATATTTTGCGGCAATTTTTATATGGAGGAATCCTGGGCGGACTCGTCCTCGCCTTTACCCAGTGGCTGCCGTACCGCGTATGGAAGCGTTTTGCCCTGCCGCTCATGATACTGTCTTTTTTGCTTGCAGCCCTTCTGTTTTTGCCTCAATTGAGTTATGTCGCAGGAGGAGCGCGCCGATGGCTGCATATAGGTTCGTTCAGTTTCCAGCCGTCCGAAGTGCTCAAATTTTCTTTTCTGGTCTATCTTGCAAGCTGGCTTGACGCCCGCCGAAAAGAAATCAAAAGCGTCTCATACGGCATGATCCCGTTTTCTATCATGATCGCGATTGTGGGCACCTTTCTTGTCATGCAGAAAGATATAGGCACGCTTGGCGTAATCGTGGCAACCGCAGGTATTCTTTACTTCCTCGGCGGAGGCAAGATTTCGCAAATGGCAATGCTGGGCTTATTTGGACTGATCGCGCTGCTTCTGCTCATACAAATAGAGCCGTACCGGCTGAATCGTGTTCTTGTTTTTCTGCATCCGCAGACGGATCCGAAAGGAGTCGGATACCAGATCAACCAGGCATCCATCGGCATCGGATCGGGCGGATTCTGGGGCCTTGGATTCGGCAAAAGTTTGCAAAAATATTCATACTTGCCGGAGCCGATGGGTGATTCGATCTTTGCGATTTTTGCCGAAGAAACCGGGTTTATCGGCGCATGCGGCTTGTTGGCGCTTTTTGCGGCATTTTTCTGGCGCGGACTTTTTATCGCAAAACGCGCGCCTGATATGTTTGGCAAACTGCTCGCGGCAGGCATATCAGCTGGAATTCTAACCCAGGCATTTATTAACATGTCGGCAATTTCCGGACTTCTCCCGCTTACCGGAATACCCCTTCCTATGGTAAGCTATGGGGGGACGTCGTTGGTCATTACCATGGCAAGCATCGGAGTATTGTTAAACATATCGAAGTATGGATGAAAAATGTCTAATTTCTAATTGCTCTAATTTCTAACGTTCCACTATCATGCGCATTCTATTTACCGCCGGCGGGACAGGAGGACATGTGTTCCCGATTATCGCGGTCATCCGTGAATTAAAACGCATCGCCGAAGAAGAACGGATTTTGGATCTTGAACTTTTTTATATGGGACCGGAGGACTTCGGACAGGAACAATTGGCCGCGGAAGACGTAATCACTGTCCCGATTATGACCGGCAAGATGCGCCAGTATGCGTCTCTTCAAAATTTCATAGATTTTTTCAGAGTCATCAGGGGCATTTTCCAGGCAATCTGGAATATATTCCTCATCACGCCGGATGTAGTTTTTTCCAAAGGCGGGTATGGCGCGTTTCCGGCAGTTGTTGCCGCCGCACTGCTGCGCATTCCATTGATTATTCACGAATCAGATGCGGTACCCGGCAAGGTCAACAAATTTGCCGGACATTTTGCAAAACGCATTGGCATTGCTTTTACAGGCGCGGCAGCCTTTTTCCCGAAGAAAAAAGTGGCGCTCGTCGGTATCCCGATACGAAAGCGGATTTTGGGAGGCAATCTTGATATCGCCCGCGAAAACCTCGATATATATTCGAAACTTCCCGTCATAGGCATTGTCGGCGGATCCCAGGGTGCCGCACGCCTCAATGACGCCGCCATTGGCATCCTGAAAGAGCTGACCGAGCATTACGAGGTACTCCATCAGACCGGACCAAAAAATTTTCAGGATGTTATGCAGGAGGCATCCGTCATCCTTGAATTCGGCCACAAAGAGCGTTATCATGCATTTGAGTTTCTGGACGAAGCGGGCATGCGCGATTTTTATGTGGCATCAGATCTGATCATTTCCCGTTCGGGCGCTTCCTCTATTTTCGAGATAGCGGCATGGAGCAAGCCGTCCATCCTGATCCCGATTCATAACTCGGCACAGGACCATCAGCGGAAAAACGCTTATGAATACGCCGCGGCAGGCGCGTGCATCGTGATCGAGGAGCCAAATCTGAGCCCGCACGTCTTGTTTGCAGAAATAAAAAAAGTTCTGGATAATCCAGAACTGTTGCAGAAGATGCGTGCCGCCGCCCAAAAGTTTTCCCGCATAGATGCCGCCGAACTTATCGCCCGAGAAATTTTAAAAATCGGGTTGCATGAGAAATAACTGTAATGTACAGAGATGATGTTCTGATATCGTCGAGATAGCATAGAATCAATCCTATGACCAATAGAATGAACGGAACATAGAGCCGAGCGCCTTGTATCGTTGCAAAGAATGCGCCGCCACAAAATAACATTCCAATTACTTCCCGAAGTTGCAATTTTCGACCTTCTGGCATTTTATACCCCCTTTTGTAAAGGCAACGATGCTGATAGATATGTAATCAATAGCACAAAGATATTTTTATGTCAAACATTCGCGTTCGTATAGCGCCAAGTCCAACGGGAAATCTGCATGTCGGCACCGCGCGTGCCGCGCTTTTCAATTATCTTTTCGCCAAACACCATGGCGGCACTTTTATTTTACGGATCGAGGATACCGACCTGGAGCGATCGGATAAAAAATATGAGCAAAATATTTTTGAGGGTCTCCAGTGGCTTGGTATTGATCCGGATGAGGGGCCGGAGCAAGGCGGCCTATACGGGCCGTACCGCCAAACTGAACGAACTGCAAAATATGAGGAATACATCCAACGGCTCTTGGATGCCGGTAAGGCATTCTATTGTTTTCACGGAGAAGGAGAGATGCGGGAAACGCAACCGGCCGCATATGCTCCGCATCGGTGCGACGAATATCGTAATCTTACGCATGACGAGGGACAAGCCATAAAAGAAGCAAAGGATAAGG
This sequence comes from Candidatus Sungiibacteriota bacterium, assembly GCA_016206285.1. GTDB lineage: Bacteria > Patescibacteriota > Minisyncoccia > Sungbacterales > HO2-52-23 > JACQRW01. Next base: position 3,817 of record JACQRW010000013.1, on the reverse strand, counting down.
AATACGGCAAAAATACGGGACAATATGTAATTCGTTTTAAAACTCCGATCGGTGAAAAAATTATGTTCACTGATATGGTGCGCGAAGAACTTTCGTTTGACTCGAATCTTCTTGGTGACTTTGCTATTGCAAAAGATACGACAATTCCTCTCTATCATCTGGCAGTCGTGGTTGATGACATTGAGATGAAAATTTCGCATGTCATTCGCGGAGAAGATCATATTCCCAATACGCCGAAACACGTACTTCTCTTTAGGGCATTTGGGGTTGAACCTCCACATTTTGCCCATCTTCCGCTTATCCTCGGCCCCGACCGATCCAAACTCTCCAAAAGACACGGGGCTATGTCAGTAACAGATTACAGAGAACAGGGATATTTGCCTGAAGCGCTTTTCAACTTTCTTGCATTGCTTGGCTGGAACCCGGGAGATGACCGTGAAATTCTGACCAAAGACGAATTGATCGCCGCCTTCTCTCTTGAAAAAGTCCAAAAGTCAGGAGCTATTTTCGATTTCCAAAAACTCGACTGGATGAACGGCGAGTATATACGCCGCAAGCCGCTTTCAGAGCTTGCAGAATTAGCGACTCCATTTCTGGAAAAAAGCGGCTTACTGCAATTTTCAATTTTCAATTTTCAATTTTCAAAAAAAGAATACATCGAAAGAATTATCGCGCTTGAACAATCGCGTCTGAAGAAACTTTCCGAGATAGGGGAGCGGGTGGAATATTTTTTCAAACCGCCTGTCTATGCTAAAGAATTACTCCACTGGAAAAACATGGGTGATGCGGAATTGTTGGCATCACTAGAACGCGCAGAGAAGATCATCGGTGAACTGGAGCAAGACAGCTCCCGGGAGGTGATTGAGAAAACATTTCTTGATGCGATAGGGGAGGGTGATAAAGGATCGCTCCTCTGGCCTTTGCGCGTGGCGCTCTCGGGTAAAAAGGCTTCCCCCGGCCCATTCGAAATCATGGCCATACTCGGTATTGAAGAATCACTCAAACGCATCAAAGCCGCGCAAGCCGCTTTAACCGTAGATTGATTGTTAACAAATTATACTACGATCGTATCATAATTTGTTAATGACTCGATAACACAAATTGAGAGTTGAAAAAGTTCTTTATTGTCGTATACTGAAGCATGATCTCCGGCAGGCGGCAACCACCAAGGTATTTTTTGGGAGCGATTTTTATTTTCGCTTTTTTTGTTATGGTTTTTCCTGCGCGCGCGCTTACCATAGAGGAACTGCAAAAGGGGATTGAGCAAAAAAATGCGGAGATCCAAAAATTGCAGGAGGCGAAAAAAAAGTACCAGCAGGAACTTCAGAAAAACCAGCAGCGAAGCGGTACGCTCAAACAAGAAATTGCAAATATTGATAACTCAATCAAAAGTATTTCAAACAACATCAGCCTGACCGAACGGCAGATAGAGCGGGCACGGCTGCAGATACAGCGGCTTGGCATCGAAATCTCCCAAAAGGATGCATCGATCGGGAAGGTAAAGAGCGGCCTTGCGATCGTGCTTAATTCGTTTGCGCAACGCGAACAGGAACCCTATATATATGCATTGTTCAAAGGAGGCTCTCTCGCCCAATTCTTCCGCAGCATGCATGATGCAACGCTTCTGGAGCAGAAGATGCTCGCAGCACTTGACAACCTTCATGAGTTGCGAAACGAACGCGCAGAGGAAAAATCAGAAAGCGAGGAGAAAAAAGCCGAGCTTCAAAATCTGGAAAACAATCTGACCGTACAGAAACAAGGACAGATCGCCGCAAAAAACGACCGAGGCAGCCTGCTTGCCGCCACCAAGAATGAGGAAAAGAAATATCAGACGTTGATCAAAGAACAGGAACAAAAAGAAGCGCAGCTTGAAAAAGAGATTGCCGATTATGAACGGCAGATTAAAGTCACGCTCAATGCGTCATTGGTGCCTGAGCGCGGGCGCGGAGTCCTGGCTTATCCGCTTCCGGATACGGTGCTGCAGACATGCTCTTCTTCTTTGGTTGCAGACCAGAAAAATTGCGTAACCCAGTTCTTCGGCTATACCCCGTTTGCTGCAAGCGGCGCCTACAGCGGCAAGGGGCACAACGGTATGGATTTCCGGGCGTTAGTCGGCACGCCGGTGTTTGCTGCGGCTGCAGGCGTTGTAGAGGCCACAGGGAATACCGATACCGAGTGTCCGCGGGCGTCTTACGGCAAGTGGATCTTAGTGCGGCATACGAATAACCTCTCAACTATTTATGGACATCTCTCCGGTATAGACGTGTCAAAAGGCCAAACCGTAACCCGCGGACAGCGCATCGGGCTTTCAGGCAGAAGCGGGTACGCTACCGGCCCGCATCTTCACTTAACGGTAGCCATCACCCAGGCAGTGCAGATCAGTTCATTCCCGGCCAATACCTGCGGCAAGCGCCGCAATATCACCCTTCCCGTAGTCGGCAGCGACCCGGCATCGGGCATCTCCGGCTATCTGAACCCGTTGAATTATTTGTAAAACATGATAGGGTGGTAGTTAGTTCGTTGTCGTCAAAATTCAAGAGAGAAAAGGAGAATCTTAAAGTGGAACAACAATTTAGAATTGGTGATCGGGTATTCTATTACGACTGGTTGGGTCGAAGAAAAGAAGGAACCATTACGGATATAGCGGATTATCTTATGTTTATTCGCCTTGATGGATTTAATGGGAAAGTAAGCACCACTGCCCGACTTATTGACAGCAAATGGCAAGCATTCCGAATAGGCGAGGGAGAGTACCGAGACGAGGTCTTTAAAATTGCTGATGAACCGGTATAAAAACATAGAAACCCAGTTGATTTTTATAATCTGACCGGGTTTTTTCTTATTTCAGAGGATGAAAATCTTTATGTGTTTTCTCAGCATATTTGTCCGAAGCATGCACATAGCGCGTTGTGGTTTGGAGTGACTCGTGGCCCAGGAGAATCTGGATGGCGGCAGGATTGGCTCCTTGTTCGGCAAGATAGGTTGCAAATCCGTGGCGGAGGGAGTGGGCGGAGGTCGGGACATTGATGCCGAGACGCTCGCGATATTGCTTGATTTTCATTTGCAGGTAATTCGGCGAGACGCGGGCCTTGGTCGTGCCGCTGTTGCGGCCGCGGTAGGGAAGGAATAACGCAGGGTACGTGTCGGTGCGCTGATTCGTATATTCGTCAATGCATTTTTTAGCGCGATCCGTAAGATATACAAATCGCTCTTTTTTTCCCTTACCACGGATAAAAATACGTCCAGTCGAATCGATCTGGTTGCGATTGAGCGAGATCAATTCGGAAATCCGCATGCCGGTTGCAAACAGAGTTTCTAACATCGCATGATTGCGCAACGCCACTTCTTTATTTTTTTCAAATGTAAGAGGGGATTCGATCAACTTGACCAAGGCATCGAATTCGGCAACACGGGCGTGCGGCCGCGGCATCTTGAGCAGCCGCACGGCCTCAGGAGCCACCGGCACCTCCTGATCGATCTGAATGAGATATTTAAGGTACCGCCGCAGACTTGAGAGCGTCCGATTGATTGAACCGGCGGAAAGCTGTTGTAAGGTCTTTTGATCATGAGCGGTCTTTCTGTCGCGCGAGGTCAGATAGGCTTTATATAATTCTATTGTGCGTTTAGTAATCTGTTCAAAAGGAATCTGCGCGTCAGACTCCAGAAAGTTTTCAAACACAGTAAGGTCTCGTTCATAATTATAGACGGTTTCGGGGGAGTAGTTGTCTGTTTTAATGCTCAAGAGGAAGTCTTCTTTAAACTGAAGCATAATGGTTTTATATTATTATAACTGAGTGTTAGGGATATTATACTCAAT
>JACQRW010000002.1 GCA_016206285.1 Candidatus Sungiibacteriota bacterium | reverse complement strand
GAATAATAACATGGGGAAAAGTGCAATACATCCGATAAACAATGACCTATATATTGTACAGTTCCAGCAGTATGCTGTGGCTGGCTTGTGTATAATTCGGGAAAGCGCGGGGAAGAAAAGCCTTCTGCCGTTACGCTTCATGAAAAATCTTCTCGCGTATCAGACGGATTTCCTCATGCAATTCGGAGTTTGTTAAGATTTCTTTCCCAACTTTTTCACAGGAATGGATTGCGGTGGTGTGGTCGCGGCCGCCGAATTTTTCTCCAATGGACGGAAACGAGCTTTTCATTTCCTCACGCATCAGATACATCGCAATCTGACGCGGTTTGACCACATCCTGCTTGCGTGAACGGTGCAGAAGCTCGGTTTCACTCATGTCGTAGAAATCCGCAACGGCTTTGATGATCTTTTTTGCGGATACGAATTTTTTTGGAGCCAATGCGTGGTTAGAGATGATCTTGCGCGCGGCATCTACGCTCATAGGAGTGCTTGAGAGTTTCGATGCGACTACGATCCGATTGAGCGCGCCCTCAAGCTCGCGAATGTTTTTAGTGATTTTTTCAGCAAGATAGTGGAGTACATCCTCAGGTACGGATACGTGCTTTGTTTCAGTCTTTATTTTAAGGATTAACAAGCGTGTTTCCAGGTCGGGAAGGCCGACGTCCGCGATCATACCTCCTTCAAAACGGGAGCGAAGACGCTGTTCAAGGGTTGAAATTGCATGGGGCGGACGGTCGGATGAAATAATGATCTGTTTGTTGCGTTCGTAGAGAGCGTTAAATGTATGGAAAAATTCCTCCTGCATTTTTTCCGTACGTGCTATAAACTGGACATCGTCAAGGATAAGCAGGTCAATGTCGCGGTATTTTTGTTTAAGCTGCTGCATGCCCTGATTTTTGAGTGCATCAACAATCTCCCCCATATATTTTTCGGCAGGGATATAACGCACCTTATATGAGGAGTTTTTATTGAGCAACTCGTTGCCAACGGCCTGGATCAGATGTGTTTTGCCGAGGCCGGTGTCTCCGTAGATAAAAAACGGATTATAGCTTGTGCCGGGATTCTTGATAATTGATTGCGCCGCGGCATGGGCGAGTTCATTGAATGATCCCACCACAAACGTATCAAACGTATAGCGCGGATTGAGATTGGTCAGCGGGTCTACGGTCAGGTCTTTTATAGAACCGGATTCGTCTCCCATATCAAATACTGCCGGGGTGCGCCTTCGCCGTGCCAACTCTCCGTGGCCGAGTGCCAGTGGCTTCATTCCTTCGGGTCTGCCGATTACATACTGGATATCTTTAATATCCGTTGAAATAGTGCGCAAAGCATGCAGAATAGTTTTATGAAATTTGTTCTGCAGCCACTCTTTGACAAAAGCGTTAGGAACGCATACGGTTGCAACGCCCTCGTCAACATGCGTAATGCCTGTTTCCTGGAACCACGTGAGAAAACTCGGCCGCGAAATGTCCAGTTCTATCTGAGAAAGCACGTTTTGCCAAAGTTCTTGTTTTTCCATTTGGAGAGTGACAAATTATGAGAAATAGGTATACTTAGTGTACCAAAGGTTTTCCACAGGGGTCAACTTGCGGTTTCTGGGGAAATCATGTGTATGATATGTCGATAACTTACCAACCATCAAAACGAAAGCGAAAGCGGACGCACGGATTCTTAAGCCGTACGCAGACCACGTCGGGGCGGCGTGTTTTGGCAAGACGCCGGGCAAAGGGACGAAAACGGCTGTCGGTTTAAAGATTTCCCTTGGACGTTTTCATTGTACTGCATGCCACCTGTACAACGTCTGGCTGCTGCCGGTGATTTCCGGCTACTTTTTTCTCGGGGAATGCGCTTTGAGTCTCCGCTTTTTCGGCTTGTTTGGCGCAAGAACAATCTTCCCTACTCCCGTTTTGGATTTGTATGCTCAAAGGCCGTGGCAAAGCAGGCAGTAGTACGTAACCGTCTTCGCCGGCGCAGCCGGGAATGGTATCGGAAGCGACCGGAACTTTTTACATCACCTGTTGATCTTGCAGTCATTTTTAAAAAAGATGCCGCAAGAGCAACACGCAGTCTTTTTTATGAAGAACTTAAACGCTCAAGCACACGCGTGCTCCGCAGCAGCTCGTGGTGAGCGGTTTATCCCGAATAAAGTTGAGGGAAGTCGAATCACTGATCTGTGTATCTTGTGCGTGCGCGCGTATCAGGTAACGCTTTCACCCGAACATGGCATTGTAGGGTACGTATTGCCATACCGTGCATGCCGGTTTTTCCCCACCTGTTCAGAGTATGCGATTGAAGCTCTGCGTCAATATGGACTTTTCAGAGGGCTCATGGTATCACTGAAACGAATTCTCCGATGTCACCCATGGCACGCCGGTGGATATGATCCCCTAAAGCATAACACGCAAAACACGTAACAAAGAGCAAGAAATTCCCTTTTGATATGAACATCTTCATGCTGATCTATACGAATTTTTTTTGGCAGCCGTTATTTAACGCCCTGGTTTTTCTGTATAATGTGTTGCCATGGCATGATCTCGGGCTTGCGATTGTGGTACTGACGATTATTATCCGACTATTGTTGGCACCGCTTTTTTGGAAGGCGCAGCAGTCCCAAAAGAGTATGGCTGCCATGCAGCCCGAACTGAAAAAAATTCAGATAGACCTCAAACATGACCGCGAAGCCCAAAGCAAAGCAATGGTTGAGTTGTACGCCAAGCACAATATGAGTCCCCTTTCTCCCGTTTCCGGGTGTCTGGTCATGCTGATTCAGCTTCCTATTTTATTTGCGCTGTTCGGAGTGTTTCGGGCGATTGTTGATCCGGCGCAACTCTCATATTTGTACTCATTTGTGACAAAGCCGGAATTTCTCGATCCGGTGAGTTTTGGCTTGCTTGATCTCGCACATCGGAGCATTCCTCTGGGTGTGCTTGCGGCAATTTCACAGTACTTTCAAATTAAGCTGACTTTGCCGGGAGCTCCTGCGGGGGATGAGCCGGAATTTGCGCGGGCTATGCGCGTACAGGCCCCGTTTCTCTTTCCCGCGGTTATCTTTATTGCAGCACTCTCTTCTCCGGCAGCACTCGGGCTTTACTGGACAGTATTGAATGTTTTTGGTATCCTGCAGGAACTTATGGTGAAAAAATTATGGAAACAGAACGCATCACTACAGAAATAAAGACATTACTTGCCGCCATGGGATTTGGCGATGAAGTGCAGGATATATCGGTACATCAGGGGGCAACCACGAGAATTAGCGTGCGAGTTCGCGAACCGGGCCATATCGGACCGGATATCCGTGATCGGGACATGCTTTCGGAGGAGTCCGGAGAACATGAGGCATCCGTAACCAGCATGTTAATCGGCGAGCGTGGCAATAATCTGGGCTCTATCGAGCATATTGTGAAAAAGATTATACGCAAGAAATACGGCGAGGAGCAGAAATTTACTCTTGATATCAACGACTATCGGATGCGCCGTCTTGATGATCTGAAACAGGATGTGAAAACTGCGGCAAAGGAAGTGCGGTTATATGGAAAGCAAGTGCCGTTGCGTCCCATGTCATCCTTTGAGCGAAGAATCGTACATCTCCTGCTTGCCGAATATCCAGATATTGCCACCGAATCCATCGGCCGCGAACCGAGCCGTATGGTAGTCATCAAACCGTATCCATGAAATAAACAGGGTGAAGGGATTAGGGTTGAGGGGAAGAAAGTCTGCGGATAAGCACTGTTAACATTCTTTGAATTTCACTAAGCAAACCGAGCGCCTGCCCGGTTTTTTGTTGTTGGGGAGGGTATAGTTTTCCGGTAATAATCAATTGTGTTTCCAATTCAGCTGCTGAGGCGTTACCGATGTTTAGAAAGTGCACATACTCCTTACGGCTTCTGCGCTTATATCCCTCGGCAATATTTGATGGTATAGACACAGCGGCGCGCTGCATTTGTGAAGATAATCCGTAGACTTCTGATTTGGGAAAAGTTTCTGTTATACTATAAACTTCCTGCACCAAAATGATCGCTCGCTGCCAAACTACAAGGTCTTTATGTGACTTAATTTCCGCCATAATTCAAAAGTCCTAACCCCTAAACCCTTTTACCCTGTTTCCTTTTATTCTTTCAGTTTATACCTCCACAGAGTGCCGTCGGTGCGATTGATGAAGAAGAGAAGTGTTTTGTCTTTTGTGGTGAAGATATTGGAAATGGAAAGAGTTTCTTCGTCAAGGATCGGAGCAATGTCTCCGGTTGCAGGATTGATGTCAACGATTCGATCGGACGAGGCAAGCTCGCCTCTTAAGTAGTCATCGGGCCATATGGTGTCACCGGATGTCTTTCGCGGAACAGCACAATACAATTCCTGGCTGTCCGATGACCAGGCACATTTGTCCGGAAGCGTTATCAGAGGGAGCCGCTGCAGTTCATTACCTGCGGCATCAAACAGAGCAAGCTGGAGATTATGGCCGGTTGTGTCGGTAAATGACGCCAATATCTTTGACCCGTCCGGCGACCAGCGCGCGGTCAAGCCAAAGCGCGGCCCAAGCACCTGGTTAAACGAGCCGGATCCGCGGCTATAAACGAATACAAACCCCGCGGCTCGTCCGGACGGGGCGGTAGTAAAGGATATTTTATCCGACGTGATCCAAGTGATGGATGCATCGGCTAATCGATTTGAAAAAACAGTACGCGGATTTTTGCCGCTGGCGTCTGCAATAACCAGATTGGTAATCCCGTCTTTCGTAATCAAATATGCAAGCGATTTCCTGTCCGGCGACCATGTTGGCGATGCTGTGTCCGGCGGAAGTACCGCAACGGTGGAGGTGCCGATATGGAGAAAACTTTTTATCGTGTCCTGGTCAAGATATTGCACGGCAGAGCGGTCTCCGGACAAAGACCATGTCGCATCCAGCAGGCCTACGACTGTGATAGGCGCAAGCTTGTTTATATTCTTGGCGTCAAAGTCTGCCGCGTACAATCCCCCTCCCTCTTTTTTATAGAAAAGTATTTTTGTCTGGTCCGGGTTGAGAGCTGGACCGATGACTGAGTAATCGGTCAGTCGCAGGAGTTTTTGCGCTTCGGGCGGAAGTGCGGTAACAGGAGTTGGCGGCGGACTTCCATTGCCGTCGGGCGTCGGGGAAATCGCCCCTCCGGGAGTTTGTGGAAACCCGGGAACGCTGCCTGTGATCGGCGGCTGTCCGGTAGGCTGTACCGGCGCGCTGCTGCCGAAAAATGTCCGCCACACCAAATATCCTCCGGCAAGCAGGATGATTGCCGCGAGTGAGAAATAAATTATCCGTTTTTTTTGATCGAGAGAATTCATGTTCTATTTTTCCTAATTTGGGACGCACTGAAACGCGACACACTTCAATCCGCTTCCACAATCCTGGTCTCCATCCGATGCGCAGCCAATGCCGGCTCCGGGTGGGCCGCCGTCGGTGCGCTGCTGCGGCGCGATGGGGTCGAGGTTTATGTTGAGCCGTGCCACCAGATCGGGATTGATGGTGTAAAGAATCAGCCATGAGGTAAGCGCGAGCACCAGACCGTATACTGCGTTTTTCATGCGTTCTTTTGCTTTACTCGGGTCCCTATCCCCGGCAAGCATGTATTCAATGCCGCCCCACACGAACATAACCAATGCCGAGATGCCGACCAATCCCAGAAGAAAGTAGTAAAGGTTTGCAAGCAGATCGCCCAAATTTGCGGATTCGCCCAAAAATTCAAGTCCGACAATACCTGCGGCAAAGCCTCCGGTTTCCTGGGCCGGGGGTGCTTTTGGCGCGACAACTTTTATGCAATATCCTCCCCGGTCGCTATAGCAAGGCTGCTGGCCGAGAGTTTGTGCATGTACGGAATTCGAGAACACAAAGCACATAGCAAAGAGCAAAAGAAAAATCACCGCCTTGTTATGTTGTGTTGTGTTATGTGTTTTGTGCATCATGTATGCGGTCATTTAAAAAACATTAATACCGATGCAAGCGCGCGGGCAACCAGATTATTTGGCTGGGGCTGGCTGACATCAGTGGAAACGGGAAGGCTTGCAAGGTTTGGATCTCCGGCTTCTATGGTGGTAATAAAGGGGTTTTGCGGATTGCCTTGCGGAGCGAGCCCGCCGATAGACCATTGAAACCGGATATCTTTTTTAAAGAGTGTTGGGAAGAAAAACGGTTCTGCCTGGAGATCTATTGTTTCGTGTTTGAATGAAGAAATTACCGAAGCTGCGGCGCGCGGGTCTATGCCGCCAAGGGGGGTGAGACGATATATGGCGGCCCGCGGCAAAGTAGTCGTGATAAAAATACTTCCCTCTTTGCGGATTCGGTGGTCTAAGTCTTCCACAATAACCCGCACTTGCTGGTCAACGTCTGCTTGGTCGGGCATCTGGACATTAAATGCTTGTTTTCCGACTCCGGTAAGCAGCCAGTCGCGGTCTTCGTATCCCCATGTATAAATAAGATTTTCAGGTTTGAGCATAACTCCATTGATCACGATATGTGGCGTTGCAGTTACGATGACGACAGAGTTTGGGGTTGGCAATGCCTTGCCCCGATACCATGCGGGCGTATAGGTCTGGGCGTACCACGAGAGCGCGACTGTCGAGGGGTAGATGGTAATGGAAGACTGTGCTGGTTGTCCATTGGAGCCAGTTATGGCCACGCTTGCCCGTATGAGTGTGCCAACCGCCCCGGCAGTCAGTTGGATGGTGTTATTGCCGTATCCCGAAAGCTCGGATTTACGCACTCCGTCAACGCTCCAGTCAAAAAAAGTGGTAGCCGTATCAAGCGTAGGCGTGTATGCTTTTACAGTAACGCTCTGCCCGGGTGACGGAGACGGGGGCTGTATTTCAAGCGAGAGCGCCACGGGAAGCGATGTATTTTGCGCGAAAACAGATATACTACTAAAGAGTATTAAGCCGAGCACTATTATTAAAATGAGATGAAAATGCCTCATAATGTATAGTATACCACATTTCGTGTCATCCTGAACCTTTCGTTCGTCATAATGCCTTCGCCTGCGCCTCCTGTTCCTGCTCGAATTCTTCTTTAGCCTGCTTGATAAGCACCATCTGCGACGGGTCTGATGTGATAAGCTGATCCTCCGTGTAGGAAGCAATCACCTTGATGGCTACGTGTTTGAGTCCGGCAAAAAAGATTCCCTCGCCGCGCTCCGATTCAAGCAGTAAGAATTTTTCTTCTTCGGTGAGGTTGAAGGTCTGGGTTACCAGGTCAATGGTTGCGGGAGATTGTTTCAGAATAATCTGGAGCGATGAGTTGGTGATGATGGGCTTGCCGTAGGATGAATTCAAGAAGTCTCCCACATCCTGGGTGATCGTGGAAAGGCCGAGAAAATATTTGCGGCATCGCTTGGCAATACCAAAGAGAAATGACGCGCCATCTTCGGTTTTCATGAGCCACCACGCCTCATCAACGACCAGAATGCGTTTTTTAAGCACGGTGCGTACGAGATTCCAGATATAACGGAGAATAATAAACATGCCAACCGGCCGGAGCTCGTCTTCCATATCGCGCACGGAAAATACCACCAGGCGGTTTTTTACTTCGATATTGGTGCGCTGGTTGAGAAAGCCGGACCATGTCCCGGTGGTGAATTTTTTGAGGCGTGTAGCCAAGTCTTCACCGCCGGCAGTACTTGCAAGCACCAGTTCCAGATCGGAGAGTGTTGGCGGGTCCGCTTTGGAAAAGTCGGATTCCGGCGTGATATCGCGCGAAGCGTAGGTCTCAGTAATGGCGGCATCAAGAATGGCGTCTTCCTGTGGCGTAAGCCCGCCGAGCATGATGCGGAAAAGCCCGACCAGATTTACGATGTTTGAGCGAAGCACGTCTGCCGGAGATTCGTCTTCGCGCGGGATTGGAAGATCAAACGGATTGATATGGTTTTTTGAAGTAAGGGAAATTGATATATATGATCCCCCGACCGCTTCGGTAAGATATTCGTATTCCCGCTCCGGATCAATAATGATGACATCTATCCCCCACATGAGCGAGCGCAAGATCTCGAGTTTAGTAAGATAGCTCTTGCCGCCGCCTGAAGTTCCAAAAATGACGATATTTGCGTTTGGCAGCGAAAAGCGGTCGAACAAAACCAGGCTGTTGTTATGGCGGTTGACTCCAAAGAGCACACCCTTGTTTGAGGTAAGGTCGAATGAGACAAACGGGATGGTGGACGAAATGGGCGAGGAATTTAAATACGTGTTTACGGCAAGCTCATCAAAATTGAGCGGCAGGATGGATTTGAAAGCTTCGGCCTGCTGGAACAGTGCGGGTTTGACGTATACAAGGCGAGCCTCGAGCACGGATTTTATTTCGGTCTCAGTTTTATTGAGCTCGTCTTCGCTGAATCCATAAATAGTGATATAGAGTCCGAAATTAAACAGCCGCTCCTGCGCCTGCTGGAGCTTGTCACGCAGGTCTTCGAGATCGCGGTATCCGGTGTCCAGGATAGGATCCCGTACCAGACCTTTTTGTTCCCGCTCCGCGATCTGGGATTGTACCTGCGCCACCTTGCGCCGCAGGGTCCGCAGAATATCGGCGGTATCAACCGGATGTATATACATGGAGATGTCAAAAACCCGGTCAAGATTGATAATAGGGCTGAACCAGTTGGTGTGCAGATACCGCGGGTAGGAAAAAACAAACATAGTGCGCGCGAATTTTGCGCCCAGGCGCACCGATGCCGGGTTGATCTGTAATGCGGACGGACTGAGAACGTCGCGGAGCGCCAGCTCCCCGCTTCGATAAATTTCCTGCGGGAATACCGCAAGTATGTCGTCTGGCTTTTCTGTTTTGGTGGTAAGAAGCGGCATAAAGGGAAACGATACACGTAAAACGTAGAACCTAAAACAATGGAGAATTCTTTTTTGTGTTATGTTCTACGTGTTATGTTTTTAATGTTTTACGTTGTAAGCTCCTGTGGGGTTGTTACTTTTTCAAATTCAGTCGGATTATACAGTCCGTAAAACAATTCAATGAGCTCTTCGGTATTCAAGGGTGCGGACCGGATACCCAGGCGCTGGAGCCCGTTCATAACCGTATCAACTCGCTGCCACAGCTGGTTTTTTTGTTCTTCAAATGTGCCTCCTTCGGAACTCTTGCCATTGCCGCTGAATTTCAGCGATCCCAGCAGATCATGGAAAAATCCCTTCTTCTCAAAAGCGGTAGGCGTGAACGGTACTACGGTATAGAAAGTCTTTGACATGATATTGGTCATATCCACAAATGTTTTCACAAATTCGATATATTCGCTGATCTGGATTTTCATAAGCTCGTTATCCTCTTCCTTCTGCCGGTCTTTGAGCGATTCAAGATACGGGGCTATATTGAGCCGGCGCGAGTGTATGACAAATTGGAGCGGAAAATCGAGCGAGTTCAAGAAATCCTGATACTGGTAAATGATTGCGTCCTGCTCTTCCGTGGATTTGAGCGCGAAATTGATGGAGGAACACATCAAAACCACGCGAAGCCCGCCGCCCTTGAGCAGGACCACGTCTTCGCGGATGTTGTCTACGGCAAGAAATTGTTGTGCGGATGCTCCGGTTGGCATAAACGTAGAACGATACACATAAAACGTAGAACAAAAATTGATTCATTGTGCTACGTGATACGTGTTTCGTTATTGGTGTTCTCTCTCATTCTCCCCTGGATATCCAAACTCCATGCGAGGTCGGATAATTTGGATGCGGACATTTTTGGGATTGCGGATATGGTTACTTCTTTTTTTGTCGGGTCGGAAATTGCGGCCGGCGGGGTCTTTTCCTTCTTCCATAAGTATAGCCGTGGGCGGATAAAAAACAAAAAGGCGCGTCTGATCAGAGTCGGAAACGGCTGCTGCTGCACTTTCAAAAATGCAAGCGCTGCCGCAAATCCGCCGATCAGTCCGGCAACCGGATAAAACAGCAGCGGTACCAGCAGGGAGTGCAGGATAAAAATCAAAACTCCTCCGGCGGCAAGAAAGCCGAACTGCTTAAGCGTGAGCGGGCCGATCACTTTGTCTTCGATGGTGATAAATTGGGGAACCTGGTATTGCTTCATATTAAACAGATTCTTCTTCAATCGGTTCCCGGTAGGGATCCGAACTTACGGTGTTTTGCGGGGCTGAGATTATAGGAGAAGTTTCGGATAATTGTTCCGTTGATGTTGTTGAAGTCTTTGGAGAAAGCACCGGATTTAGCTCGCTCGTAAAGGGAGTTGTCTTCTCTTGTGCTTTTGTGTGCAGCTTTTCCTCAAGCAAGGTCGGACCGGTTATGTTGCCTATTCCTGAATCTTGCATCTGTGGGGTCATGCGCGGTAGTGAAGGATGGAGTGGTTTTGGCATCGGCTGTTGCTTCTCTATTGTTTCTGTTTTTATATCAGAGATTTTTGTGTCAGCAAGAGATTGGTCAGGTTTTTGCTGAGTTTTTCCTTCGGTGGACGCGGAAATGGCAATAATGGGTTTGGGTTGCGGTTGCGGAGCCGCAGTTTGTCGGAGGTCAATTGGCGGAAGCTTGCCCGGTACTGGAGAAGGCGTGGTTTTTTGTTGCGGACGCAGATCAATAGATAAAGATTCTTTTGGTTTTTTCGCGAGCAACGAGCCCACTTCTTTTTCCAGATCTTTTTCCCATGGTTCGACTCCGCTCACCACAGGCGGTTCGATTCCACTCCTCTCCACAGGGGTCGAGGCTCTCGAGAGCACCACAGGTGGTTCGGCTTTGCTCACTGTAGTTGGTTTGCCGGGACTCACCACTATGTTTGGTTTAACTGTCTTTGGCAAAGGTGCTACAGACGGGCTGGTTTCCAAAATTGGTTTGGCTGATGTGCCGGTCGGTTTTAGGGATATTGGCAACGGCGGTTTTGATGTCATGGGAGCAGCAGGCCGGTCTGTTGTTTCGGGCATCTGTGGCTGCGATATGGTATTTTTAGCAAACGAAGATGGAATTTCCGGAAGTTTTTTGGGCGAGGCAATAGTTATTTCAGCAGATTTTTGTGTATCTGGAGCTGTTGCGTCGGATTTTGGTTCCGGTTTGGGTTGTATGTCTTTTATTGGATCCTGAACACTTGGAACGGTTTTGGCGCTCACCGGAGGCATTGGTGTGGCCTGCTTGTCGCCTGCCTGACCGGTAGTTAAGGTAGACAGGGGTAAAGGCGGCTTCTCCACTTGTGGAGAGGAGTCCTGTCGAGCCACCATTTTTTGCAAATCTGCGATTCTGCCGGTTGGTGACGCAAACGATTCAAAATGTTGCGGGGGAGTGGGTGTCGGAAGTGGTTTGACCTCTCCTCTGTCCCCTCCTTGGCTAGGACTCTCTTTCACTCGTGTAAGATCAGAAACCAGAGGCGATTTTTCCTCGACAAGTGTCTTTTTAATGTTTGGCGGCATTTGCATGCCTGACACGCCGGTTACTTGAGTGGATCCTGCAATCTGTGTCGCGTCCATATCAAAGTCATGCGCTCGTTTCAACTCCTCCCGCAGCGGAAAGAATATCCGGTGGTTGACCTCGGTGGCAATGTCTTTTGCTTTGTCGGTATCAACTGCCAGCTCGTTTGCGAGATTTGCGACTAATTCATTCGGCCGCGTAAGCCCGAGCATAATGTACCCGGTCTCCTCGGCCATGATGCCGGTCTTCTCGATCGTCAACCCGAATTTCTTCCCGATCTCAAACATAATCTCCGCAATTTCCGTGCTGAACAACGCCTGCTTTAGCAAAGCCGGAAGCTCTTCATACTGTTTTTTTGCGAGTTCTATGGGATGTCGTGGCATAATTAAGGATTAACTGTTGCATTTAGTGTGATAGTAGTAGGGTTTCCGGGATCTGCAGTATCAACTACTCGAATACTGATTGGGTATCTATTTGGTGCCGGTGGATGAGCCGTATCGGTGGAGAGAATGCCGGTAGTATCAAGTTGAAATCCTGCAGGAAGCGGCGTATTGGGATCAGGTGCAAATGTGTAGTTTCCGCTGCCACCGCGAATACGGGATTTCACATCTACAATAAGCGAGCTTGCGGTTCCGGTAACAATTCGGCTTCCGGTTAAAGTGAGCGCAGGTGCGGCGAGGCCAAGCGCCCGTCCGCCTGGAGTGGTGCGAAGGTTATTCATAATGGCCTGTTTTGGTGCGCGCTGTCTCTGAAGGTCATTCTTCTTTACGTTCAATGCCGCTATTTCTTCAGTGGTGCCGCCAGCAGCAATCTGTCCATCAATCGTACTGATTTGTGTATCGAGCTGGCCGACAAAATCAGTCATATCCGCAACAACTTTGGCAGCTGCGGAGTAGTTCTTTTGTACGAGGTCCTCAATGCGCTTCTGTGTAAGGTTCGCGTTTCGTACGATGCCGGCCCGGAGCGCTTTATTCTTTGGATCATCGCCGACAAGCTCGTTCACATCCAATGTGTCGTCGATTTCCTTGCCCGAAAGATTTTCTCCGGCATATTGTACGGCTTTTGTCTCTTTGGTAGTAACACCGGGGGCGCCATAACCCGCCTCGGCAATCTTTTCCCTGCCTTTCTCGCCAATAGTTTTCTCGTTTGCCATCGTGGGCTTCACTTTTGCGATCACGCTTGCCTGATTATAGCGGGAAAGAATGTTCTCATACGTTCGCATCTCGGTATCGGACACACCCTTAAATCCGTCTTTCTTCTTCGCAAGAGCCGCAATGCGCGCTGCGTTCTCCTCGCTGTAAATGAGGGTGCTTCCCTTGACCTCTGCCTGCATCTGGCTGGTTGAATAATGCTCATACTTTTTCTCGCGCTCCGCAATCCGCGTCTTTTGCGCTTCCCGTTCTTGTACACCTTTACGCAACAAAGCCCCGCCGCCAACCATACGCCCAAACTTACTGCCAGCCATCTTCTCCGCAACTCCCCCTTCTTTTGCGGCCCCTCTCGCAACCGCCCTTGCCGCCATTAACGTCCCGCCCGTGGCAACCCCTGCCGTCACCCCAACCGCCAACCCGGCCGCCTTTTTGGCAAGCCCGACAGTAACTTCTCCGGCTTTCCCAGCAGACTTTTTAGCGAAACGCTCGGCAAAGATGAGCATGATAATCACGATAGTGTAAGAAAGGAAAAGTCGAACATCGTCACTAAAAGCGACTGCTCCTGGTGGCGTTGCTTGTTTGATTGCATTATTCATGGTATTTGCCATGAGCAACGACAGATATATAAGAAAATAAAATACCGGGGCAAAAAATATCCATTTAAAAAATTCCTGTTGCCATTTATTCCACCCTTCTCGTGCTATAGGTACTGGTAATATCATTGCAACCATTGCCACGGGAGCAAAAATCGCAAGCAACATCAACGCAAAAATGCGTATCCAAAGAGCAATGGCTGCATATACAAATGCAGAGGCCATAATAAAGAAGACAATCACTCCGATTCCAACTGACAAAGCCTGCAAGCGTGTGGTTTCCGGAATGCCTATCGCACTTGCTAGATCTGCCCCCCCCGCTTTAACAATAGACTTAGCCGCCGTCCCAAATCCCCGCACAAATACAGAACATGTATAAATATTTTTGATTGTGAACTTTGAGCAATCTTGTTCTTGTGCGGGTGTTTGGGCTGGCGGAGTACTTATCGAATTTGCAAGAGCCGCCCGCTCTTCTACTGTGAGGTATTTTATTACGCTTTGTACTTGGGTAAACTGAATAATAAGTGCTCCCAGATCCTTTTCTCCATCGGGTGGAAATATCTTGTTGTAAAAAGCAAGCGTAAATTGATTAGAAAGCGCCACCACGGCAGTCACAATTGCTAAACTGAAATTTATAAGAACCGCTACCGCAAGAACTTTTGGAAGAAGCTTTCTCCCCCCACCATATTGTTCGATACCGAGGATGATAGTAAGCGCGATCCACAATACAAGCAAGATAAAGATTCCGTTCATAAGATCTCTCATCACAACCCATCCGGTTTGTGCGATCTGATCGTATGCAGGAAGATAAGAAACATTTGCCGAGAAAGCTACACCAAGAAAATATGAGGCGATTGCAAGTATTTTTGCAAGTAATGCCCGAATGAATTCAAGGATTGCTGTTATAGCTCCGTACCAATATGATAAGTCACTCGGTGGAGTTGCATTCCCTGCCTGCGGTTGCGCTGCCGGTGGCTGTTGTTGTTGTGCCAACACCCCATGCCACGCGCCAAAAACCCCGGCGATGACCAGCGTGATCAGGAGCAGGGAGAGGATAATTTTTTTGTGGTTGATGAGGGGGCTTGACATGTTATGGGGAGGGGGGTATAATGGAGATACAAAGCGCCTTCGGGCTCCGAGAAACCTCGCTTCCAAGCGGGGTTTCGATTTATTTATTAGGAGAGAAACTCCCTAAGCCGTATTTTCATCTCATTCAAAAGATCACCAGGAATTTCGTAAATCCGCCTCTTGAATCTTTTGATACTGGTCAATCTCATCTGGGCAAGAATTACTGAAACATCCATGCCGTCAGGATCGGTGAAGTTGTGATAAAAATCATACTGCTTTTGTTTCGTGGAGAGCGGCACGGACCAAAACATCTGATTATTGAATTTTTTGATTACCAATACCGGCCGTGAGAAATTCTTGCCGCCTCCATTTTGCTCGAATCCTATATTCCGTCCAACCGCACACATCCATACCTCCCCCGCCTGCGGGAAAAATGGTTCTCCGGTCGGGCCGGTTTCAATCTTCTTCTTAAGTTCATTCCACGCATCAAAATCTTTCATAATCTCATTTTACACTAACTTGCTATTCCTTCCCACCCCATGCCCCAGCCCAAAAACCCCGGCCGATGCGTTAAAGGTTGTCGAGAAATTTGAACACGGCCTGCATGGTTTGGCTTGCCTGCTGCTGGATATCGCTTGCATTTTTAATGCTGCCCATACTTGAGCCGACCTCTGCGGTGACTTCGGCCATGGTTGTCACGCGTGAAAGCCGGTCATTCGACGTGCGCAATCTTTTGTCTGTCTCCTGCAATGCTTCAAGCGCCCCGACTTCGCTGCTGCCCGGGCTGGTCAAGAGCTCCATGTAGTTTTCAAGCTGCACCTCGCGCTGCGTTTCAAGATCGGTTTGGGGCAATGTAAGCAGCCGCTGCATGAGGTTCTTTATGTCTATTTGTTTTGCTTTCAGTTCGTCAATAACTTTACTGATTTTTGCCCTGATTTGGTCCGGAACAGGTATGATCCTTGATTGATTCGCGGCAATGTCTGCGGCAAATCTGCCCAGATCCCGTATGGTGATGAGATCTTCCCGGAGCGTCCGAATAAGAGCCTGTTTGATCAGAATATCGGAAAGGAGCCCGGCAATCTCATTATTGATCGCGCCTCCAATGGCAAGCAATTGTGCTCGCAGCGTGCTGATCCGCGATTGTTTAATCAAAATATCGGCGAGCAAATTGGATATCTGGACATTTACCGCGTCTCCGATGGCAACCAATTGTCTGCGCAGCGTACTGATCTGGGATTGTTTAGTCTGAATATCGCCAAGAAGAGCCGCGATCTGCGTGTTCACCGCGCCTGCAGTTGTATTGAGTTGGATCCGGAGCGTGCCGATTTGGAATTGTTTGGCTTGAATATCAGTGAGCAGCCCGGTAATACTTGCCTGTATTTGCTGGATAGTTGGGGCATCGGTGGTTAGCTCCAGCTGCTGCCGTAACGTGCTGATCTGCGCCTGTTCTGTTGCAATCGTGTCGGTAAGTTCACTGATTTGGTTATTGAGTTCTGCCGGAGTTCCGGTTTTCAGTCCCTGCCGTAACACGCTTACCGGCGCCTGCTCATCCGCAATCATATCAGTAAGCTGGCTGATCTGCGAGATAAGCTGTCCGGATTCCGCGCTGACCAGCTGCTGCCGTAACGTGCTGATCTGCGCCTGTTCTGTTGCAATCGCATCGGTGAGTATGGTGATGTCGGTAATAAGCTGTCCGGCCTGGCTGCTGGTGAGCTGTTGGCGCAACACTCCCACTTGAGCTTTTTCTTCCGCGACTGTATCGGTGAGAGAACTGATCCGGGCATTGATTTTATCGCCCTCGGCAATGATATTGGTTTGTCCCTGGAGTCGGCCTATGAGTCGTGCCGTTTCGGGCGCCTGCAGTTTTTCCTGCAATGCGTTTGTTTGCGTCTGCTCCGCTGAAACATCTGCGGCAAGTTTACTTATTTCTGCGGCGAGCTGTTTTACTTCGGCAATAATGGATGCGGCTTTCACGGAAATAGTATCAAGCAGGGCGCCATCCGCGGGGTTGACCAATTTTGCTTTGAGTGAATTAATTTGTTCCTGATCGCGGCCCAAAGCGTTTGCAAAATCGTTCAACTCCTCACTTGTCTTTTCTGCCGTACTGATGATATTGTTTTGCCTTGGTTTGAGATCGTCAATCAGCCGTACTGCATCGGAACTTAGTATTCTTTGACGCAAGAAACTCATGCGCGACTGTTCGCCTGAAACATCCCCGGCAAGAGCGCTGATCTCAATGCTCAATGAATTTGCCTGCGTGATAAAAAGTGTCTGATTAGCCACGATGCTGCTGGTGGACAGCCCCCCGATTGCGGCCGCTACTTCCGTGATGGCCTGGCGTACGAGCGCTACGTGGCTTGCAAGCTGGGCGCGGCTGCCCGTGATGCTGGCGAGCGTATCGGTCTTGAGATCGCCGGTTGGCGAGGCCGACGGGGATGAACCGAGATCGGCAGCGATCGGCTCCACACGATTGAGCGTTTGCGAGATCTGGTCGTCTACCTGCTCAATATCATTTTGGCTCCATGTCGTATACGAAGAAAGTTTTGCGTCCGCGACTGCTCCGTATTCGGTCAACAGTGTTTGATTTTTGCCAAGCATATCTTCGGTTTGTTGTGCGATCTCAAGTCTGCGGTCTGGACTTGCCCCTGCCTTTTCTTTTCGCAGTGCGAGCGCCCGGTCGGTGGTTACGGTCACTGCTCCCTGGACAGTGAACATTGCGGCATCGCTGCGGCTGCGGAGAGAATCGCGCGAAGGGCCGATTTCTTGGTAGCCGTCAAAAAGGCCCGGGTCTCCGTAGCTTATGGATGCATTTGGGCTTTGCCCGAAAATACCATGCGCGGCTGTCATGGTGCGGTTGAGCAATGCGCTGATAATTGGCGCCACTACCATTTCATCTATAAACTTCGCGTTCACCCCAAGATCAATGCCGGTTTTATTTACGTCTTTCAATGTCTGTTCTATAACCGAGCCCGGGGTCTGCTCAAAGTAGCTCTTCATGCAAATACTGCCATCATCCGCGCCTCCGGCAATTTCCTTTCCACCTCTTCTTATATACCCGCTGGGCGGCGCTGGGGGTTTGTCTCCGCGCGGCCAGCATTCAACTTTCTCCTGTTGCGAAATGCCGAGAATCGCGCTCTTTTGGTATCGCGCGCCAAACTCTTCTTTCCGTTTTGTTTCTGCGGCAATCTTTGCGTCAAGCGTAAGCAGAAACGCGCCTGCGGTGTTGTTTTGAATGTCTACGTTTGTTTTGAGAAACGCTTCCCATCCGCCGTTTTGGAAATTGTCATAAAAATTCTGTACATTGCTTACGATTGCCGAAAGCGAGCACTTGGCGCGCTGGCGCAGCCCGCCCGCAGGCATGCGGAGATTGAGTTTCAGATATGCGCCTATATTGCCGCAAAAGTCAATCACATCAAGCCGTTGCAAAAATTCCCCGGCCCGGTCGTCGAGCTCGTTGGTCAGCGTTTTCTCGAAATTGCCTATAAATCCGACATTGTTGCCGCCGTCCGCCGAAATCCAGTTAACCACCTCCTGGGTCAGCGAGGTAATCGCTGCTCGCAGCACCGCTCGCACCACGGGTTCCCCCACGTTTTTCAACAGCCAGTCAGTGGAGGTGATGGTATCCCAAAGATTTTCGAGCTTGTTTGTTCCTGTTTTGACCGGTGGCAGCTGTGCATACGCGCTCAACGGCGCCATGATCTGTGCCGCGATCAGAATTGCAAGAATACATGCTGCAAAAAAAGTTTTGATATTGTCCGGTACCATAGAATTATAATGCTTCTGGTCTGCTATATGCCTATTTTTTGGTACTCATCAGTGAACTTATTAAGAAGTGCCTTGAATTGTTCTTGTAGTGTCACATATTGTTGCAAGGCAAGAACCCCGTTTAAAGGATCACTGCCAGCCCCACGCATCTTTTGTGTAATAGCTGCCTGGCTGATGATTATGTTGACGTACTCAAGATGTAATTTTGCAAACCGCGGGGGCGCAGGCAATTTTTTAAGCTCAATAACGATACGGTTGTATTCCGCAAGGTACGGGTCAAGCGCATTCAATTTTTCATACTGCTGCGTTTGCATCGCTTCGGTAAAAATTTGCACATATGGTTTTGCCGCAAGCGATTTTGAGTTGGTTTCTACGATGCGGACCATCGCTGTCTGATATGCCTGCGCTGCGGCTTTTGAATCATCGCGCCCGATCAGTATGTCTTTTTCGGTCAGAGGGTGTTGGGTTTTGTCGGGCATTGATCCAAAGGCCGTATCCACGAGATTTTGTGCTGTAAGGTCAGTATCGAATGGGATGTCGGGATTTGCAATACGTCTGACTATCATTTCTTTGGCAATTTGTTCTGCAAGCTGCCGGGTCAGATTTTGCGGCTTGCCGTCCGGTGCGTTTTGTAGAGGTGTTGATGTTGCCATCAAATCATTCGGCCCGGCTATGGCTGGATCCCGCCCGAGCTTTACTTCTTCCCCATCCGGCGTTCCATCGCCATCTGTGTCAGAATTATGAGGATCGCTATGGTATAGGACTTCTTCCCAATCCCGCAATAGGTCGCTATCGCTGTCCTGTTGGAGTTTTTTGAGTTGTTCTTCCCGCGCTTTCGGGTCTGCAATTGCAAATCTCGCCTGTTCTGATGCGCTTTGTTTTTTGGTTTGTATAAAGAACACAGTACCGCCAACCATAACCAAAACGGCTAATACCAATACCGCCTTTCGGTGACTGCGAAAATAATCAAAGACTTTTCCCATATTTTCTCTTAGTATAGCTTATTTTTTGGTAATTTGCGATGAAAGGAGCTGTGGATAACTTATTTTTGTGGTATACTGGTGTTATATGCAGCTGACTTATAAAAAATTCATTGTTATTATCGTAGTATTGGTTCTTATTTCCTTTAGTTTTGCAGGTAGTGCACGCGCACAGGGGCTTCTTGATTATGGCGGGCATACCCTCATATTTATCCCCTGTACCGCAATGGCGACATGGAATCTGGTGTATTATCTTCCTACCGGCATAACATCGGTGTTTGCTTTAATGTACTCTACGGCTAAAGTACCGCAGAACGACGATGATAAAAACCATCTTATTCCCGGCTTTCCGCTTCTGGGGCTTGCGGCGCCTGCCACCATACCATGCCTGGTTTATGCGGGAGTTACGGTTGTAACTATCGGAGTTGGTTTTCCTGTTGTTGATTAAGGAGTTGAAAGAATGAGTTACGGTGATCACCATAGAAGTTGGTTTTTCTGTCATCATGTGATATGAATCCAAGTTCGATTGCTATTATTGTTATCATTGCCATCAGCGCCGCAGTATTCGGCGGTATTGTGCTGTTGGGATCGCCGGGCCGCACGCCGGCAATGCCGCCGGTTGTTTCAGATACGCTTACGCGCATTCCTGGCATTTTAAATTTACCGGGTTTTGGAAGCCGGGTTCCGCAAGCGCCAAATCAAACCTTTGGCGGCGGGCAGACACCTTTGGGAACGGGCGGTCTGGATGTTGTGGTTGAAAAAAACGAGCTTCCGGCTCCTGCCATACCACCGGCCCCGGAGCCATCACAGTTGCCCAGGCCGGGAATTCGAGTGCCGACACCATCAAGAATGTCCACTCCTGCGTTTATGCCAACTCCGGCTCCACAAGCGCAGCCTGTTCAGCAAATCCCCGCTCCATCTTCGGTTCCGGCCGCACGTTCACAAACCGCGGTAGCGGCGGTTTCCGTGTTTACCGCTATTCCGCAATTGGGGGTTTTGCGAACTCAAATGGTGCAAGAGGGAGTAATCGGAAGCAACGAGTTTGTTCGTATTAAAAATAATACGGATATGGAGCAGTTTATGCTCAAGCTTGTCGAGTGGCAGGCAAAAAAAGCGTCATCAACGCCGGAGCAGATACAGGACGCGCTTGACCGGATTAAAAAAGCATATGATCAAGTGAGGCGTTAAAATTATATATTTGACACAGGCAATGAGCCTGCTAAACTAACTGCATGGAAAAAGCAGAGAACATCACCATAGATCAATTAGCGGAAATGAGCCAGCGGCAATTTGCCGTGATTGATAAAAGGCTGGAGAATCTTGAAGAAAATATGGTCACCAAGGACCTTTTTAAAGAAGGGATAGAAATGGTAATGGGAGAGATACGCGGATTGCGGGACGATATGAAGAGCGAGCAACTTGCATCGCGGATAATTCATAACGAACTTGATGAACGGATCGGACATGTGGAGCACGATATTCTCGTGCTGAAAGACGGGGGTAAAAAGAATAAGAAATCACAATAGTCTTAGATTCACGATAATCTTTATCCATTCCTGCAGCGAAAGTTCCTGCGCCCGTGCTGACGGTGAATGTCCGATAGAATGAAGGGCTTGTACAAGCTCTTTTTTTGACGCAAAAGATCGGAGATTATTAGTCAGCATTTTGCGCCGGGAGGAAAACCCGGCTTTTACAAGGCTAAAGAAATCTTTTGATGCGATGTGGTGTTTGGTGAAGAAATTCTCCGATATATGGGTAATTTTGAGAATTGCCGAATCAACTTTTGGTTGCGGGTTGAAGCAGGATGCCGGTACATCGGCCACAATTTCAGGCGTGCCATATGCCTGCACCGAAAGTGCCAGTATATTCATATCAGGCGGTCGGGCAACTATGCGTTCCGCGACCTCTTTTTGGATCGTCAGCACTATAACTTCAGGTTTTTTCTCAAGTTCAAGCAAGGTGCGGATAAGCCGGGAAGTAAGATAGTATGGAATATTGGAAACT
Source organism: Candidatus Sungiibacteriota bacterium (assembly GCA_016206285.1). GTDB lineage: Bacteria > Patescibacteriota > Minisyncoccia > Sungbacterales > HO2-52-23 > JACQRW01. The sequence continues at coordinate 5,296 of JACQRW010000002.1, read as the reverse complement.
AGTTTATAGCCAAGAGTGGGTAGCGAATAGTCGGCAATGAGATGAGGGAGGAGTTTTAGAATGTCGCCGGTGATAATCTCGACATTTGATATTTTTTCTTGCGCAAAAGCTTCGGAAAGAGAACTGCTTAATTGGCGGTCCTTCTCAACAGCCACAACCTTTTTCACCCGCGCGGCTAAAAACCGCGTGAGCACGCCGGTTCCGGGGCCAATTTCCAGCACCGTATCGCTGGCCGTAAGTTCTGCCGCTTTTGCCAGATCGGAAAGCACCCACTCGCAGGTGAGAAAATTCTGTCCAAGCAGTTTGTTGTGGCGGTGCGCTGTCATCTCCTATGAAGAATAGTAATCACTTTTTTGCTTTGGTTAAACTTCATTTAAAAGCGCAAAAAATGATTACTATTCTTTTACTGGATAAATATTTCATCATCGTGCTGCTCGCCTATCTCAATCAGGTGTTCCGGGATCTCGCGCAAAAAACGCGATGGAATATTGGCTTGTATAGAGCCGAAGTGCATGCGCCGGAGCGCGCACGAGAGAAACACTTTTTCTTTTGCGCGAGTCAGCCCCACATAGCAAAGCCGCCGCTCTTCTTCAAGCTCGCTTGGGCTGAAGAGCGCTCGATTATGCGGAAATATGCCTTCTTCCATGCCGACCAAAAATACGATGCGGAATTCCAGACCTTTTGCGGCATGCAGGGTCATGAGATTGAGTGCATCCTGGGGAGCATTTTCTTCATTTTGTTCTGACATGAGTGCCGCATCTTCAAGCAATTTTTCAAGGCCGGCAGGCGGATCAAGATCGTCATATTGTTTGGCGACACTGACTAATTCCTCGATATTCTGCCAGCGTTCCTCTGCTTGTGGCTGTGTTTCTTCAAGGTATTCTCTGTATTTGACAGTCGAAACTAAATGCTTAATAAATCCGGATGCTGTTTCGCGGTACAGAGCATCCCGAAGTTGGGCAAGCAAAGTATCAAAAGCATCAAGCGCAGTTGTCTTGTCTTTGCGCAGATGCACGGCTGCTGGCGCTATGGTTCTTTGGCGGTACAGCTCAAGGGATTTTTTTCCGATCCCACGCGGCGGTACATTGATAATGCGTTTCAGAGACAGTGCGTCTTTTTCGTTCAAAAGCAGCCGGATATATGCCAATATGTCCTTTATTTCTTTTCTCTGATAAAACCTCACTCCCCCGACAATTTTATACGGGATGTTATTTTCAAGCAGCATCTCTTCAAAGATGCGGGACTGCGCATTAGTCCGATAGAGCACCACCATATCTTTGAGACTATAGCCGTTCGCAGCTTGTTCTTTTACCGTATCAAGCAGATAGCCGGCTTCAGTGCGCTCGTTTTCGGTAACCGAAAGCATAATCTGGCTTCCGCCTTGTTGTTGGGTCCAGAGCTGCTTTTCGCGCTGGTTTTTGTTGCGGCTGATCACGGCGCTCGCGGCAGTAAGAATAACCTGCGTTGACCGGTAGTTTTGATCAAGGATGATCACCTTTGCATCCGGCCAGTCCTGTTCGAAATTGAGAATATTGCGGAAATCGGCCCCGCGAAACGCATAAATTGCCTGGGCATCGTCCCCTACCACCGCGATATTGCGGGTTTTTTCGGCAAGCGCCTTGATGAGCAGATATTGCACGTGGTTTGTATCCTGCCACTCGTCCACATGAATATATTGGAAACGATCCTGATATGAGGCAAGCACTTCCGGGTGGTTTTCAAACAGAAGCACTGCGTTGCCAAGCAGATCATCGAAATCCATAGCGTTGGATTGACGGAGCCGGTGCTGATATTCGGCATATATTTTTTGGATTGTTTTTGGGAAAAGATTTGACAGATCATTGGTCTCGGCATAGTGCGCCGGAGTGATCAGCTCGTTTTTGAGCCGTGATATTTCCGCACTGACTGCACCCGGGGTAAATTGCTTTGGATTGATCTCAAAATCCGCCATAATTTCTTTGATAAGCCCGGACGTGTCGCTGTCGTCAAAAATAGTAAAGCGCGGAAGATAGCCGAGTTTTTGGGCATGTACTTGGAGGATGCGCACGCAAAAGCTGTGAAATGTGCCGATAAAGGGTAGCTGTCCGCCATAAGGCATAGAAATGTCTTTCAGGAGCGCGCCAACCCGTTCGCGCATCTCAGTTGCAGCTTTATTGGTAAAAGTGACGGCAAGTATGTTTTCACCCAATATGCCGGTTGAGATCAGATGTGCGATTCGGTGCGTTATGGTTTTGGTTTTTCCGGATCCGGGTCCTGCCAGGATCAGTACAGGTCCATGTGCGGCAAGCACAGCCTCTTGCTGTTTTTCGTTGAGTCCTTTGAGTAAGTCCATGCTACGTAATGTACCTCATTCAATGAAATAAGGATAGACTCATCATGTCATTCCCGCCATGCCTACCGGCAGGCATGGTGCAAGCGGGAACCCAGCAGTTCTTTGTTCTGGATTCCCGATCAAGTCGGGAATGACAGAAAGCACTGCAAATTTTTTGCCTGTGAACAATGTGTGCATAAAGTTGTTGACCGGCCGCTTCAGATAGGGTATTATAGCAGTAAGCGACGTGCGCTTTTTGTTTTTATGGGAAAAAACGGCTTACCTACAGGCAGTATCATACAATCGGTATTTTCCGCCAAGCGCCAGCTTGGGATAGCTTCATATATACTTCTCTTGAGTGCGCTTTTTGTGCCAGCCCATGCCCGGGCCGGTTTTTTTTCAAATTTGGCAAAATTTTTCTTGCCGGACAGCGCAACAGCAGTGCAGCCGGAGCTGCCGGCGGCAAGCATTTCCCTCCCGTTATTAGGGAGCAACCAAGTCGGCCAGCAGCCGGATAATGAGGATAGCGATAATAAAAAAATAGACCCGGACCAGTCCCCGCTTTCCGTAATGCAGGACAATGCCCTGGTTGGTTCGTTAAATCCGCTTGGCGTTATGTCGGAAAACGGCCAGGATAAAATCGTGGCGTATCTGGTGCAGCCTGGAGATACCGGCAGGGGCATTGCCAACAAGTTTGGCATCTCGTTTAATACATTGCTTTGGGCAAACGATCTCAAAAGTTCTTCAGAAATCAAAGCCGGAGACAGCCTGGTTATTTTGCCGGTTTCCGGCATCCAGTATGATGTGCGAAAAGGAGATTCTATTGACTCGATTGTAAAGAAATTCAAGCCCAAAGACATGACTGATGAGACTGATATCTTGAGTTTTAAGGCTGATATCTTGAGCTTTAACAATCTTGCGGTCAATGAGGATATTGAAGCGGGAAGTACGATTCTGATTCCCGATGGAGAACTTATTGCACCACCGGCACCGTCAAAATCGCCGCGCTCTCCGGCACCGTCTTCCGGAAACAGCTCGCGTTTTGCGAATCTTCCCGAGTATCGCGGATACTATATGCGTCCGGTTATCGGCGGCAGACGTTCGCGTGGAGTTCATGGCTACAACGGAGTTGATCTTGCAAACTCATGCGGTCTGCCGGTACTCGCGTCTGCAAACGGCACGGTTATTATTGCTCGCACCTCGGGCTGGAACGGAGGATATGGCAAATATGTCGTAATCAACCACGGAAACGGCACGCAAACTCTGTACGCGCATATGAGCGCCCTGTTTGCCGTACCGGGCCAGCACGTTGATCAGGGTGTACAGATTGGAAATATCGGCTCCACCGGCAACTCCACCGGCTGCCATGTTCACTTCGAAATAAGAGGGGCGCGGAACCCGTTTTAACACTCAAACAGATATTAAATAAAACGCCTTTCAGTGGGCGTTTTTGTGTTGAGTGGGTCTTGGAGTCCCGCATTAAACGGGAATAACCCGAATCTTTTCTTGTTGTCCGGGGAGACCATGTTGGCCCGCAAGGGCATTCGCATCCGCTTCAATATTTTCTGCTTCTCGCAGTCTGTCCTGGGCTCTTCTTAAAAGGGCATATGAACGAAAGATTCGTACCAATGTTGACGCGGAAAGTTGCGTGCGAAAGGATAATGCTTCTTGGATGGCCATCTCGGCATCCGCATAATCTTTTTGCGATCTGCAAATGTCTGCGCGCAGTCGGTACATAAGCGCTTGATTGTCTGCGGATGCATCCGGATTTTCAAGAATCAGATCAATGCAGTAGTGTGCTTCCTGGTATTTTCGGACTGCCGCGAGAATATATGCCCGGATATTGAGCTGACCGTTAGTAAGCCGCAGGGTGCCGATTTGGCGCACGAGCCGCTGGGAAAGCGCATATGCACGTGCCAAGCATACTCCCGCGATACAGAGCCACAAAACTTTTTTCGCCGGATTTTCTTCGTTGGTCGCCGCGGCGCGCGCACTGCTACTACAGGCATAAAAAGTGCTGGATCGGGCGCTTAATCCGTCCGCACGTTTTCCTAAGATATCGAAATAATACGCTCTCCGCTCATCCAGGACGATCACCCAGAAAAAATCTCTTAACCAGGTAAGTTCGCTGATCGCTATCCCGAGCCCTTCGGTTGCCCGCTTGTATCTTTCGAGTTCCGCCGGGGTGTGCATCGCATCCATGCAGATCTCCTTATGGAGGTAGTACGTACTCTACACTTTATAGGATACGGGTCGGTATCTGTCAAGAATCATGTTTTCCGCGCGGCCAGTTTTTGCGCAGTGCGCTTTATATTCTTTTTCCATTGTTGTGGGTCGCTCGTGTCGATCTTCGTGAAAGGCGCAGGTGAAAATTTTTTGAGAGACCATGAGCCTCCTCCGTGCTCGCTCCATCGGTAGTGATGCGGCATGCGGCGGAGCATCTCGCGTATCTTGATAATCGCAGCTTTCTGGGGGGCGGGACCTTTCCATAGCGAAGATGCGCCCTGAAAGAATGAACCTGGCTGCTTTTTGGACGAGGCAAGCATGCGGCCGAGCATGATGTCCGGATCGCACATGACGCGGACAAAAAATACCGCAGATCCGGTTTCTTTGGCAATCTTCCGGATGTTTCTTTGCTTTTCTTTGCCAATACAGTCGGTGTCAAAGATCACGTTTCCACCCTGGCTGATTACTGCATGCGCCGTGTCTTGGGCGATTCCGGCTACATGATCGTAGGGCAGCCGAGCTTTCCGTAACCCGATGCGTATCTGGTCGTGCTCAATGATCGTTGCGCCAAGCACGGGCGCGAGCGCCCGCGCAACAAAACTTTTCCCGGAGCCGACCAGTCCGATCATGGCGATAATTGCCGGTTTTGCGGTTTTCCGTTTTGTGATTTTCAGACCCGCTATAAACGCATCTCTGACCCGCTGTTCCGGTTTTGTGAGATGTTGTCTCATTTTAGAGAAGTGTTTACAGGATTGACTG
>JACQRW010000012.1 GCA_016206285.1 Candidatus Sungiibacteriota bacterium | reverse complement strand
GATCAACTTCCTGGGAGACATCAACCTGCAGGGCAACACCGTCTTTGACGTTAAAAAGATCACCGGATATCTTGGCACATGGAGCATTGATGAAGAAGGCAAGCTGATCGCAGTCAAGATTGAGACGGGGGAGTTGACGGTGAAAAATCCGGTGCAGGAGAAAAACGGGATCACGATTTACGACCGCGCGACCGGCGAGCCGGTTTGTGTCTTCTCTGAAAATGGCGTACTCAGATCAGAAAGCGGGGTATGCGGTTCGGCTTCGCCCACCACGAGCGGGAGCGTAGATAATTCTCAATCAAGTATCAATGATTCAATTATCAATGAGACGACGATCACAACGCCTATCGTAGAAGAGACAGCGACCAGTACGCCGTCCGCATCGTCCGAACCCGCGCCTGCTCCGACATCGGAACCTGTGGAGGAAACTACTGCTACATCTACTCCTCAGGCAGAGGCGGTTTCTGCGCCCGTATCTGACGAGGAATCGGCAACAGTGATGCCGTAGAGGTAAAATGACTAATTAACCTAATTTCTAATTGACCTAATCAAATCAAAATGACCAATGACGGAAATTCCAAGCAATACGATCTTGAAGAACGTACGGCAAAATTTGGCGAAGCGATCCTTCTCTTTACGAAGCGAATCCCAAAGACCGTAGTAACAACTCCTATGATTAGTCAGTTGGTAAGGTCTGGAACAAGTGTTGGCGCAAACTATTGTGAGGCGGATGATGCTGAATCCAAAAAAGATTTTGTGCATAAAATCGGCATTTGCAAGAAAGAAGCGCGCGAATCAAAACACTGGCTTCGCATGATTGCCGTTGCCTGTCCCGAACTCACTACGGAATGCCGAGCTCTTTGGCAAGAAGCAAAGGAACTTAACCTTATCTTTAACGCTATTACCAAGAAAATTCGAGGTTAGCATTGGGATTTGGAGATTGAGATTTGATTAGAAATTAGAGCAATTAGGTCAATTAGAAATCCTCTTGGTGTGTGTGTTGACACACTTTCCGCTTTTTGCTATCTTTAGATGCAGTTGTTGATTATAAATGCTTTCCAACGGAAAAAAGGACAAAACATTGATTGAAGGCGCGGTTTTGGAGAGTTTGCCAAATACGCTCTTTCGGGTAAAACTCGATGATGGACGAGAGATTTTGGCTCATCTTTCGGGAAAAATGCGCCTTAATTACATCAAAGTCCTGCCGGGAGACCGGGTCCGGGTTGAAATGTCAGGGTATGACGACACCAAGGGAAGGATTATGCACCGGCTAAAGTAAAGAAACAAAAAACACGTAACAAAGAACAAGCACGCGATTTCTTTTGCTTCTTGCTACGTGATCTTTGTCTTTTGATTCAAATTGAAAGTACGCGCTTCGGTAAAACCCATGTGTGCAAAGTGCAAGACTGTCCGACGCAAAGGTCGGCTGTTTGTTATTTGCAAGACCACGCCGAAGCATAAACAAAGGCAAGGATGAGAAGGCGTAATGCCCAATTTCTAATTGACCTAATTTCTAAAAATTTGGACATTGGGATTTGATTAGATCAATTAGAAATTAGAGCAATTAGTCATTTTACCATCATGCGAATCATTGGCATCAACATTCCGGATAATAAAAAGATCGAATACAGCCTCCCGTACATTTTCGGGATCGGTTTGCCTGTAGCAAAGCAGATTGTAAAAATGGCAAAGATTGATCCGAATACGCGGGCAAAAGACCTGACGCAGCCCGAGATCAACCGTTTGCGCGAGATTATCGAAAAAGATTATAAGATCGAGGGAGACCTGCGCCGCGAGATTATGACCAATATCAAGCGTTTGCGCGAGCTGCAGATTTACCGGGGATCGCGCCATATCCGCGGCCTGCCGGTTCGAGGCCAGCGCACGAAAACAAATTCGCGCACGCGTCGCGGCAATGTGCGCCGCACCGCAGGATCGGGCAGAAAACCGGCGGCAAGCCCCACGTAGAAGATAAATTTCTAGTTGACCTAATTGCTCTAATTTCTAAAAATTGGATATTGGGATTTGATTAGATCAATTAGAAATTAGATAATTAGTCATTTTCGACCTTTATGGGAAAAAAACGAGTAATCAAAAAAGCAGAAGGCAATGATGCCGGAGGTGCCGCCAAGCCGAAAACCGAAGGACGTTCAGGACATCGTGTTACGCGCGGGATTGCCCATATCGAGGCAACCTATAATAACACGCTCATTTCGATCAGCGATGAGCGCGGCAATATCATGGCGCAATCATCTGCCGGGGCGATCGGGTTTTCCGGCACCAAAAAGGCAACTCCGTTTGCCGCGGCGCGCGTGGCTGAGGCGGTAATCGAAAAAATCCGCCGGTCCGGATTGCAGGAAGTGGCAGTGCGCGTGAAAGGAGTAGGCTCCGGACGCGATTCTGCGGTTCGCGCGTTGGCAAACCAGGGACTTGCGATTATATCCATTAAAGACATTACTCCCTTGCCGCACAACGGTCCCCGGCCGAAAAAAGTACGAAGGGTGTAGCGGAAACGAAAAACATAAAACGTAGAACGTAAGATAAAATATGACGATACGGATGCGGGAAAAAATTGAACGGCGGCTGGGCGAACGACTCTTTTTAAAAGGGGATCGTTGTCTTGGTCCGAAATGCGCGGTGGTGCGGCGTAATTATCCGCCCGGCATTCAGGGTACGAAACGCAGGCGCAAAGACTCGTCAGAATACGGGGCGCTTTCGCGCGAAAAGCAGAAAGTGCGCTATTTTTATGGGATTGACAACAAGGACATCAAGCGGTATACTGAATCCGCACTCAAGAAACGGGGCGTTTTTTCTTTCCATATATTACAGATGCTTGAGCGGCGGCTCGACAATGTGGTGTTCCGGCTCGGGTTTGCCGCATCTCGCAGACAGGCGCGGCAGATGGTGGGTCACGGACTGGTGAAGGTCGGGGCAAAAATCGTGCGGACTCCTTCGTACCAGGTTGCAAAGGGAGAAGTTATTTCTCTGAAAGAGGGTGCTGCAAAGTCCGCGCTGGTAACGGCGGCGGAACAGCGCATAAAAAAATACGAATCGCCCCAGTGGCTGCAGATAGACAAGGTAAAGCGGACCGGAACCGTGCTCCGCATACCGGAAGAGGGCGATGTCGAGATTATTTTTGACGCATCAAAAATTAAAGAATTTTATTCACGGTAGATTCATAAAACGCAAAACGCGTAACGAAGAGCAAGAGAATTTCTTTTGAGTCGGGTTACGTGCATCGTGTTACATTTTTATATGATATCATTACCCTCGAAGCCAAGAATTATTTCATCCGCAAAAAACAAGGCGGTTTTTGAGATTGACGGGCTCTATCCGGGATACGGCCAGACCATCGGCAACAGCATCCGCCGGGCGCTTTTGTCTTCACTGCCGGGCGCTGCCATTACCTCGGTAAAGATTGAAAATGTGGGGCATGAATTTTCCACGATCGAGGGCGTGATGGAAGATGCCGTATCGCTCATTTTAAATTTGAAACAGCTCCGGTTCCGGCTGCATGAAGAAGGTCCGTTTACCGTTACGCTGTCCGCAAAAGGGGAGTATGAGGCAACCGGAAAAGATTTTGACGTGCCATCCCAGCTTGAGCTTATCAACACCGATCTGCATATCGCCACGCTTACTTCCAAAAAGTCTTCACTCAAGATTGAAGCGGTGGTTGAAGCCGGCCTCGGGTATGTGCCGGTGGAAGCGCGCAGCAAGGAAAAGGTAGAAGTGGGCACCATTGCTCTTGACGCTGCTTTTTCTCCGGTGCGCCATGTCAACTATGAGATCGAAAATATGCGCGTGGGAGACCGCACCGACTATAATCGGCTGCGTTTTCATATTGAAACGGACGGATCAATCACGCCGCCGGAAGCGTTTGAACAAGCATGCCGCATACTAGTGGAGCAGTTCGGAATGCTTGCCGAAGGATTTACCGATGAATCTGAACATGGCCGCTCGGATGCCCCGACGGACGCTGGGAGAGAAGACGCTGAAGAAGAAAGCGGCGACCGCGAAGACGAGCAAGCCCTGAAAACAAAGCTTGATGAACTGAAAATCTCGAACCGGACGCTCAATGCGCTTCGCGAAGTCGGCATTAAAACCGTAGGCGGCCTTGCACGCAAAAAGGAGGCATCGCTTCGCGAGATCGAGGGCATCGGAGACAAGGGAATCCAGGAAATTAAAAAGGCCCTCGGCAATTTTGGAATAACATTGAAACAGTAAAAAACATAAAACGTAGAACAAAAGTGGATTGAATTATTGTTATACGTTTTATGTGTTAAGTTTTTATAGTTTTTTATGAGGCATCTGAAAGCAGGAAGAAAATTCGGCAGAGTGCGAAACCAGCGCAAAGCTCTTTTGAAAAGCTTGGCGACCGCTTTTTTTACGCGCAAGAAAATGAAAACGACCGAGGCAAAAGCAAAAGAGCTTCGCCCGTTTGTGGAAAAATGCATCACGCGCGCCAAGCGCCCTACACTTGCCAATCAGCGCATGCTGCTGGAGCATTTTTCCAAACCCGTGGTGGCGCAGATTCTTGCCGAGGCGCAAAAGCACCTGAACCGGCCGGGCGGGTATACGCGGATCACGAAAATCGGGGCGCGCACGAGCGACAGTGCCCGCATGGCTTTTATTGAAATGGTGGAAGATTCAATTTCTCATTAACCTAATTTCTAAAAAAAGACATTGGGATTTGATTAGATCAATTAGAAATTAGATCAATTAGACATTTTAAGTCCTATGGAGTATCACATTGACGCAACAGACCAGACATTGGGGCGGCTCGCGACCAAAATCGCGATCATTTTGCGTGGCAAAGACAGCCCCCGGTTTGATCCGGCAAAATTGAGCGGCAACAAAGTCTATGTTTTACATACTGACAAACTGCGCTTCAGCGGCAAAAAACCGGGTCAGAAAATATACCGCCGCCATTCCGGATATCATGGAGGACTCAAAGAAGAAAAATTGGAAAAACTGATGATGCGCGATTCGCGCTTGGCTTTGCGCCATGCCGTCATGGGCATGCTGCCAAAAAACAGGCTTCGCGCCCGCATTATTAAAAATATGACTCTTGTCAAAGGAGAAGTTTAATAATTCTACACATGGCAACCCCGAAAACTACAACTCCAAAAAAGAAAGCTCCGGCTAAAACGCCTGCGGCGAAGAAAGCGGAATTGAAAGAGAAGCCGGCAGCTGCCAAAGAAACCGCATCGGTCCCGATGCCGGCTGTCACGCTTACTTCGCCTGACCGGCCCGCGGCTCCGCGCACTTCGGTTCGGATTGACGATAACGATGATTTCGAACTGCCCGCGGATTTTATGCCTGCAGAAGAAGATGGGGGTCCATTGGCAGATGGAGCTGCTGTTCGCCGACCTGACCGGTATTTTGAAGCGGTGGGCCGGAGAAAAAGCGCGATCGCGCGCGTGCGGCTTTTTACCCGCGCCGGAGATTTTTCGGTCAATGGCAAGCCGTACGAGCAGTATTTTGCAACCATTGAACTGCGCACTATCGTTGAAGACTCGCTGAAAAAAATGAAACTGCTTGGGCGTTTCCGCGTGTCCGCCAAAATGACCGGGGGCGGCATGCACGGCCAGGCCGAAGCGCTTCGCCACGGCCTTGCGCGCTGTCTCGTTAAATTCAATCCGGATTTTCGCAAGCGTCTGCGCCGCGCCGGTTTTATGACTCGCGACCCACGCGTGAAAGAACGCAAAAAATTCGGCCTCAAAAAAGCCCGCAAATCCCCCCAGTGGGCGAAGCGATAGATAAAAAACTCCCCGACTTGGGGAGTTTTTATATGAACTGAGTCGAAAAGTGATAGGCAGACAATCGGTTGACTTTTACAAAGAGGTGGGGTAAATATGATACTAGTTAATTTAAAAACCAGTATATGGAGATTCCACCATGAACATAGAGATTATCTCTATTGAGGAATGGCCATTACCAATTCCAACTAGAGAACAGTTCTTATCACAAGCTAGTATCAGATTTCTTGTATTTTGGCGTGATGGATTCCGTTGTGTATACTGTGGAGCTTCGCAAATTGAGGTGCCTAAGATACGGCTGAATGTGGATCATCTGATTCCCAAAAGTGCTGGCGGAAAGTTCACATTTGATAACCTTGTTACCGCTTGTGCACAATGCAATGTCGGTAAGAGTGATACTTATCTACCGGAACCAATTTTAAATTTAATACGCACGATCATGGCGCAGAACAATTCCCGATTCTTAGAGATGACAGATAGAAATATGAGGTGCAGGATAGAGGAACGAACCGGTCAATCGTTGCATAAAACAAAAGTGGTCGTCAGATTGGATAGTCAGGAGTTTTACATCAGTGGTTGGCGGATGGGTGAATTTGATCTAAAAAGCGTGAACTCTGATCGTACGATCCGACTTCTCGCAGATCATCCTGACTGGGTTCACTGTGCGCGTAGTGATGAATCTATGTGCCCCGTTTGTGCATTAGATATAATATTGTTGGAACGTGGAGTAGACTTCTTTGTGTTTACCCCATGGACTGACGAGTGCAGTGCGCCGCCAGAAGCTCTACCGTAAATGCTGGAGGATAATTCACCTATTGCAGTGGGCGAAGCGATAGATAAAAAACTTCCCATATCGGGAAGTTTTTTTGTACACGGCAGGGGGTTGACTTTTTATGTTTATAGTGGCAGAATATGAGAAATAATTTTGCACATTAAAAGGAGGCTTCATATGGCAGATACTTCTCAAAGAATGAATTTTCTCAGGGATAAAACTGCTGCATTGTTCAATATGTCGGTTTATCTTATCAAAGAAACGCTTAATCTGGTCATTTGGGGGCAGTTGCGAGTATGCCCTGCCTGCGGGGAAAAAGCATTGCATCTGAAAATAAATTCTATACTGGCATCTGTAGATACGACGGTGGTTGCCGGAGCGATTCCGAGAGATGAAACTGTCGTGGCAACCTGCATTGAGTGCGGACGCCAATTTGAGATTCCCGTTCAGCCTTAAAAAATATCCCTTGCGCACGCCGCAGGGGATTTAAAAAAGTAGGATCCCGTGCGCAGAACGAATCGCGCACGGGATATTTGATAAAACTTGGCCGGAAATTTGCGGGCGGGTTGATGGCCCTGAAAGGGTGAACCTTTCAGCAACCATGTCCCGAGGAGTCCCACCCGCGGGATGAAGAACTTGTTGATAAAACCCTATCATGTTTATGAAGCATACGTCAAGAAAAAAACCTCATCCATGTGGACGAGGGTGACTGTAACGGTAGCCGGGATGAGTGGCTTGCTTTGGAGACCTCGGTCTCCCTGGAATTGCCAGAAGGCAAGCCATCCACCCCGTGGCTCCGGAGAGCGTACTGCCAGTGCATGCCAATCATCATGGCACGCGTACGCTCTCTGCCGCAAAGCAAAAGATCATTGTTATTTAGTATAACATAACGCAAGCATTTTGGAAAAGTTTCAACATCTCTGGATGGCGAGCCAAAATAAAAACCTCCCCCGCCTTGAGTCGGGGGAGGTTTTTATGGCGGTCGGGGAGCGGGAAAATTAGTACTTCAGGTTTATCATATTTTGCACTTCGGTTCCGCTCTTGATGCGGATCACATTGCTTGCATCAATGTCCAGGTTGCCTTTTAATTCGAAATTCGCTCTCATTTCTCCCTTTTCATCCATGCCAGATTCACGTTCCGTATCCACCCTGCCGCCGCTGACCGCAACGCTCTCATCAGCTTTTACTTCTGCGTTGGCGCCGGTTCTGCTTTCGAATTTCACCACTGGCGCCATAATAAACGTGCCGTTACCTGTGAGATGCAGAGATTTGTCCGCAAGGAAATCAATGGTTACGGTTGAGGTTTTACCTGCGCCTACGGTGATATTGCCGATAATCTTGAGCGTATGCGACGGCAATTTTGCCTCTTGCATCGTGTTGCTCGTCCTGACTTCGACTGTTCTGATATTGAGGCGGATCTGATTATATATGTCGGCAGGGAGATTTACATCGGCCAGAAGCGCCGCGCTGCCGGATTGCTTAAGCTTCAGAAGGTCATACTGTTTTTGCGCGGTGGACACGGTTATCCAGCCTTGCGTGGCGCTCTGTACCTCGACTTTGTCCACGGTGATCAGCACTGCGGAGACTTCCTGCATGGATCCGGTTACGGCATCTTTCACCATAAAGACAACCCGTCCTTGCCCTAACGTGGAAGGCAAATAGGTATTGTCTTGCGTGGTGGATGGAGCGGGCGCAGGAACCGAACCCCCGTCCTGGATTGTTTCCCGGTTCGAAAAGGCATACCAAACACCGAAAAGAACTGCGAGAAACCCTGCCGCTATTACAAGAATTTTTGACATATGTGGTTTTGATTTAGTTATTTTTGGTACGGAATGTTCTGATAGCGCCGCGCACCATGCCGTATGAATTTGATGCAACAGTCCGGTAATAATAATTTGTAGATTTGCTCAAACCGTTTACCGGCTGGCTCACTGCCGTGCCTGTGGTATACCCAAGCAAATTTTGGCGCTGCGTGCTGCTGACTAAGACGCTGCCCAAAAGCGAGTCGGTGCCGTATTCGAACCAATAATCAGTGGGCGCACCGTTGGGGTTCACGTGCCCGTTGAAGACGGCGCTTGACGTGGCAATTTGGGTTGCGTTGTCAGTACTTGCCGAAGGAGCTCCGGGTTGCGGCGGGCCTATAGTGGTGAAGTTGAGAATTGCGCCGTTCACGGTGCCGTATTGGTTTTGTGCGTTGAGGCGGAAGTAATATGTTGTCAGGGGTTTCAGATTGGAAAGCGATAATGATACTGCCATCGATACGGTGCCGCTTCCGGCGGACTGAAATGCCGTGGTGTTGCCGAGATCAGATGTCTCGCCGTACTCGAACCAATATGAAGTTTGCGAGCCGTTGGGATTGAGCAAGCCCTGCACATTTGCCGTGGTGCGCGAGATCTCCACTGCCCGGTCCGTGCGCGTCGTGGGCGCGGTGCCTTGCGGCGGGGGATTGGTGTTGGTGGTGAAGCTGTACATGATGCCGGTTACGGTGCCAAAAACATTTTTGGCGCTTAAGCGGAAATAGTAAAGCGTGTTTGGGTTTAAACCGGTGATATATGCCGGTGCCGGTATGGCGACAAATCCGGAGCCGATCGCTTGCCACGGCGTATGCGTGTCCAATTCCGTGGTCCGTCCGTAATCGTAGCGATAGGTAGTTTGCGCTCCGTTTGGCGTGACTCTGCCTGTTACGACTGCGGTGGAATTCGACACCGCTGCCCCTGAATCGGTGCTGACGACAGGTGCGCCTGCTTGCCGCACCGGCACCTGCACCGTGGGGGATCCGCCGGATGGCGGTGGCGGCGCTTCCGGCGCAACCGCCGTAGGCCCGGGTTCAGTCGGTTGATTTTTTGCGACAAAGTAAAAAGCGCCGCCGACGATGGCTACGATCAGGCCGACAATTAAAATTCCGAGAAAAGAATTTTTATTCATAGTTGATGTGTGGTTTAAGAAGTAATAATAAAAGTTGTTCCGATACTTTCGACCTTTCAGATAATTGATATGAACCTGCATACATACTTATTATAGAGTAGTAGCGTGGTTCGATAATGTCAAGCGCAATTATCCACATCTTCGGTTCCGCGCATTGACTTTATTTTCCTATCGAACATACTTGGAGAAACACGGTCTTTGATTTATGCATAAGGAGAGATGAATTATGAATAAAATTATAAAGAAAGTTTATCCCGCGGTTGATTATGGACCCGAAGATTGGGATATGAGATATGACCGCAATATCGGCTGGATTACGCGTGATGAGCAAGAAATATTATGCGAGGCGATCATCGGTATTGCCGGAACCGGAGGAATGGGCGGCGGAGTTGGCGCGACAGCTGCCCGGAATGGCATGAACATAAAGCTTGGTGATAACGGATGTTATGATGTGACGAACATGCACAGGCAGTATGGCGCACGAAGAGCAACAGTCGGCAATAATAAAGCGCTTGAAACCGCAAAAGAAATTCGCCGTATTACCGACGACACGCAAATTGTGGTATATCCGCAGGGAATCATTCCCCTTACCGTTGACGATTTCTTGAATGGACCGGAAGGCAAATGTACCGTGGTATGCAACGAGATTGAATTTTTACAGATCGCCGACCGGATAAATTTAGGCAAGAGAGCGCAAGAACTTGGGATACCGTACTTCGACTGCAATTGCCCTGGTTTGGCCGTAAATTTGCATTGGTTCCCGCCTGATGGCCCGGGCATGGAAGACATACTGAAGATTTCGTATGAGCGAGCCAGTATATTACAAGATGAATGCAACCGAGGTTCCCGCGCGGCGCGCGAAGAAATTACCAAACTGATGTTTGCCGGACTCGTGCCTGAAAGGGTCGAGTATAAAGATGGGGATTGGGAATCTCTTCAACAACGAATCATTGAAAAGGGCACGGTATCCATTATCGGCAGCGATCCGTTCTTTGCCGCGAGTGTTTTGATGAATCGAATTCTTCTCTATCTTTTGGAAAATTCCGGAGTGAAGCGGGATTATGTAAAACTCCGTCCTGCTCCGGCGTACATCCATATTGATACTGCAAAGCTTCTAGTGAAAGTAGTGAACGAAAGGAGTGCAGCATGACAGATGAGGCACCTCGCACCGAGGTCACGATAGCAGGCGGACTCTCGGATGAAAAAAAGGCCGAGTTGCGCGGAAAGTTATTGCGGGAGGATGGAACTCTAAAGCCGATTGTTGTTACCAGGCTCACCGAAAGCCACCAAATTGATGTCATGCGGATGTTCATTCGGGGGGTGTACGGCTTTTGGTATAAGTCGTTGCCTGTAGGCGATCCGGAAGTTTCTTTTGCGGCTTTTGTGGTCGGAGAAGAAATTCAAATGATAATCGGAACACTGGGCTGGAACACGCTTGAAAAAACTCATAGTCATCTCATCTATGTTGTAGAGCCCGAAATGGTTCCGGGGATGGGGGGCCTTAAACGGGGAGTAGAGTTTACCCGATTCGGAGCACTCAACTCAATGCCTCTGTCCATGAACTTTTTGGGTACCTCCATTCCAAAAGGCGCGGCATCAATACCACTGCTTTTGGCGGCGGTCGAAGCGGCGCTTGTTTACGGGTTTACTCATGGTTTTCATGTGACCATACCTAAGATTGCTGAACGGATGATCGGATTAGGCATTGATTTCAGGCATATACCTGAGGCAAAGGTAAACCAGGCATTAGTCCGGGAACTTGCCGCGCAAGATCCATATTATGCGACCGAACCGCTGCCGGGGCTGTATGTTACTTCTTTGGTTCAAGAGCGCGATGCCTTGCTGTCGCATGTAAAACAAATGATTGCTGAAAAAAAACTCAAAGAGTATCTCTAGGCCTGCGCTTGCAGGCCTTTTTCAATGGATTATACTGGAGGCAATGTCGGCATCTATTTTCCCCCAAGTCATTCTTATTGGTATCGCGCTCCTTGACTTCTTGGTGGCTGCTTTTATCCTGTGGAAGAATTCGAAGCATATCGTACACCGGACTTTTTTCGTATTTGTGTCAGGGGCTGCCATATGGGTGCTTGGCATTGCGTTTTTGAGCATCACCAAATTCTTTATCCTGGATAAAGTCATCTTCTATGGCGGCACGGTCATGATTCTTGGCCTGGTTCTGTTCGCAAAGACGTTTCCTGACGGCGGGACGATCAGCAGGCGCTTCTGGTTGGCGCTCACGCCTTTTATCGGTATATTCATCGCTATACCTTTTAATGTGTTTATCAAAGGATTGGTTCCGACTCCGGGCGGAACCCTGCAGCCGATCAACGGTCCTGCGTTTCCGGTGTTTGCGATTACCATGGGCGCATACTTTGTGTTTAGTATTTCGCTGTTCGTGAAAAAATATATCGCATCATCCGGCCTTGCGCGGCTGCAAATCCAATACTTGTTTCTTGGCACTGCCGTTTTTGCAGCCGGAGTATTGTGGTTTGATATCATACTTCCCTATTTTGGGATTTTCTATTTGAACTTATTCGGTCCGGCGACTTCGCTCGTTCTGGTGATTTCGGTTGCGTATTCGATCTCGCGCTATAATCTTTTGGATATCCGCAGCGTAATCCAGAGCGGATTTCTCTATCTGCTCACGTCGGCCGCTGTCATAGGCCTCTGTCTTTTTTTAATAGTTACCGCCGGCAGATTTTTAAACGAGCGTACGGGCGCGGCGCCGCAGGTAAGCGCGATTTTTTCCGCCGTTATTATTGTCATCGCTTTTCCCTATCTGCGCAACGTTTTCCGGCGTCTGGTCGGCCCGGTCTTTTTGAAAGGACATTATGATCCGAATCTGCTGCTTTCGGAATTGACACATATCATGGCCGGCACCATTGATCTTTCTGAAATGACCGAAGGTCTTCTTCAGGTGCTTATCCGGAAACTTCAGCTTACCAAGGCGGCTTTCATAATCGCGGATCGCCGAAAGATTACCTATATGCGATCCATAGGCTACCCGCGCCGTTTTTTTTCTTTATCCGATCTTCAACTGCTTTTTTCGCGCCCGCAGCCGCATCTCATTTTTGAAGAGTTGGAAGAGGGTCCGGCCAAAGATCTCTTTCGCCGATCGGATGTTGCCGTAACCATGCCTATTCGCGTGGGCGGGAAAGAATCGGCCATGCTCGTTATGGGTCCGAAAACATCCGGCGATATCTTTTATCGGAACGATATTGCATTGCTTGACCTGTTCATTTCCGAAGCCGGCATCGCGATTCAGAATGCCAAAGCGTATCTGCAAATCAAAGAATTCAGCCAGAAACTTGAACAACGCGTTCGTGAACGCACACGCGAACTTCGGGACGCGCAGGAAGAAGAACTTGCCAATGCCCAGGAGATTTTACGCCTGAAAGATGAGTTTGTATTTCTTGCGGTGCATGAGTTGAGGACTCCCATCACCGTAATTCATGGGTTTCTTGAACTTACGGCTGCCGATAAAGCAAAACTTCCCGCGAGCGTCCAAAGAAATTTTGCCGCTATTTCTCTGGCAAGCGAAGGCCTGAAGCGTCTCGTAGACAATCTGCTCGAGATCGCGCGCTCGGAAGAGGGGAAGCTGACGGTCCGCCCGGAAGCGCACGAATTCAAAGCAATCCTGGACGAGGTCGTGGCTGAAGTCATGCCTCTGATCGAAGAAAAAAAGATCAAGCTAAACGTGAATGTGCAGCCTCTTCCTTTGCTCTGGTGCGATGTTGACAAAACCAAAGAAGTGCTCTTGAATCTTGTCGGCAATGCGATAAAATACAACAGGGTGAACGGCGTGATTGCCGTGAATGCGTATCGGCATCCGGCAGAGCCGTCCGTCATATTTGAGATTCGCGATTCCGGATTTGGCATCCCGCCCGACCAGCAGGCCCATATTTTCCAGAAATTTTTCCGTGCGGACACAAAAAACACCCACGAAGTCGCGGGAAGCGGTCTCGGACTCTTTATCACGCGCATGCTGGTGGAGAAAATGGGCGGGGTTATAGATTTCAGTTCTGTCGAAGACAAGGGGACGACCTTTACGTTTACCTTGCCCTTTGCATCGGCGCTGCAAACCTCATGAAAAAAAGATCGTTATTGGTGATTGAAGACAATCCGCTGCTGACCAAGCTGTATGGCGCCGCCTTTGAAGACGCGGGCTTTGAATTTATGTCGGCACATGAGGGAGAGACCGGTCTTGCACTCGCAAAAGACAGGCAACCGGATGCCATCATCCTCGACCTGTTAATGCCCGGTGCGGACGGTTTTACCATTTTGCAAAAAATCAAGAAGGATCAGGCCATGAAGCGCATCAAGGTGATTATTGCCACTGCCGCAAGAAAAGAACATGATATGGCGCGCGCGAAAGAATTGGGAGCCGTTGACTTTTTCATAAAACCGGAGATAACGCTTGCTGATCTTGTACGGCGCGTTATCTCGCATATAGATGGGGGAGACCAAGACGGAGATGCGCATCATAATTCCGGTTTGACATAAACGAATCGCGACTATACTCTTGAGATG
Organism: Candidatus Sungiibacteriota bacterium; assembly: GCA_016206285.1. Lineage (GTDB taxonomy): Bacteria > Patescibacteriota > Minisyncoccia > Sungbacterales > HO2-52-23 > JACQRW01. The sequence goes on along the minus strand of JACQRW010000012.1, from coordinate 12,398 downwards.
AGATGACGGCAGTTCACAAAAAAAATGCGCGAAAATCAAAAGCGATCATATTGCGAAAAAGGGGACTCTCTTATCGTGAAATTGTCGAACACGTTCCGGTTGCGCGGTCAATGCTTTCGGTATGGCTCCGCGACGTAAAACTGACTAAGAAGCATCGGCATCGCCTTATTGAAAAACAGCGTCTTTCGGCGCTGCGCGGTGCCGCGTCCCGCCGTAAGCAGCGTATTCTCCGCACCGAGGAAATCCACCGGGCTGCGGCGCAGGAAATTACGGGCATATCGGACCGGGAGTTGTGGCTCATGGGAATCATGCTCTATTGGGCTGAGGGCGGGCAAGAGCGGGAAGAACGCCCCGGTTCCGGAGTATGGTTTTCCAGTTCTGATCCGTATATGGTTAAAGTTTTTTTAAAGTGGCTGCTTGATGTCTGCAAAGTTCCCGGAAGCGCGATCAGTTTTGAAGTGACGATTCAGGGACATCATAACTATACCTTGGATCATGTCGTCAAATATTGGGCGTATATAACCGGATTCGAAAAAAAAGATTTTTCCCATGTTTATTTCAGACAGCAACACGCGGAAAGGAAGAAAAAAAGAAGCGCTGCGTATCAAGGGGTGCTCAAAATAAAGGTGAAGGAAAGCTCTGCGCTCAACCGCAAAATTACCGGCTGGATTCGGGCAATTTATGCCTATTATTTTTTGAATGGCAAACCCCGTTAGCGTCCGCCGCGGCGGACGCACCGAGCATTGAACCCGGCACTTATAATCCCGCGCCAAACGGCGCGGGATATTATTGTCGTGACGGCATAGGTGTGCATAACTTTGCTTGACATAATCGAACCACGTTACTACTATTTAAAAGTAGTACATCATAGTTCGGCTACGGATGAGATGAAGCGGAGCCGAAACAGTTCTTTTACAAAAGAAAATACGGACTTTATATCGCATAAACTGTCGAGTTTATGCACTCTTCTTTACTAACCATAATAAAATAAAAGCGTATGAAGTACCTATTCTTCAGCATCATAGCCGTCGCTCTTTTATTAAGCCCGGCGATTCCCGCATTCGCCCAAACCACCGCCAGCGCTTCTCTTCTTCAAACGTTGCAGCAACAGCTTGCAACTCTGCAGGCCCAGTTTCAGGCGCTTGTCCAGGCACGAGCACAAGTGAGCGCGACAAGCGGGCAAGTCGCCCAGACCGTACAGCTTTTGCGCAATCTTCGCGAGGGTATGAGCGGGGATGACGTAAAGGCTCTTCAGGCAATTCTGGCAAAATATCCGGACCTGTATCCCGAGGGACTGATTACCGGTTTCTATGGCAAAGCAACTGCGCGCGCAGTCGTACGATTTCAGCAGCGTGAAAATCTGCCGGGCGTAGGATTTGTCGGGCCGCTTACTCTTGCGAGACTGGTGAGAGAACTTGCACAAGATCCTCTTGGAAAAGAAGACGATACCGATAAAAACAACGGAGAACATCGGCCATGCGCCATTGTCCCGCCAGGGCATCTGATCGCTCCGGGCTGGCTGCGCAAAAATGATGGTATTCGTCCTATTGTCCCGGCGTGCCAGAAATTGCCGGAAGGGATTGAACGTCAGACCGGGGCAACCATGATTTTCGGTGTTGCCGCAAATGCCATTACCAACACCAGTGCGCATATTACCTGGAAGACCAATACGCGCGCAACCAGTGCCGTATGGTATGGCACGACAAGTCCGGTAGTGCGCGGAAGCAACACCCTGAAAGTGAATTCTTCGGTGATGGAAAAAGAACATAATCTGGCATTAACCGGTTTGTCTCCAAACACAACCTATTATTATCTCGTTGAATCAACCGATGAAGACGGCCATACCAGCGTATCCGCGCAATACTCTTTTGCCACGTTCGCAACCGTTGACACGGCCGCACCGATCATATTTAACCTCTCGGTAAACGGGGTGACCAATACCAGCGTTCATGTCACCTGGTCAACCAATGAAAGGTCTACGAGCAAAGTATGGTACAGCGCTACGAACCCGGTGGTGGTTGGAGGGAACGCGACGCTTGCCGTAAGTTCAGGAATGCTCGTGACTAATCATGACCTTGCTCTTACGGGTCTGGCAACGGGCACTGTCTATTATTATGTGGTCGAGTCTACCGATGAATCAGGCAATAAGGTAGTATCCGCGCAATCCTCTTTTGTCACGCTGGCAACTATTGATACGACCGCACCGGTCATCTCCTCGATTGCCGTTTCCGGCATTACCACAAATACGGCGCGCATTACCTGGAATACCGACGAGTCTGCGAACAGCAAGGTATGGTATGGTGTCAACAGTCCGGTTTCTTCGACAAACAGCACGCTGATGGCGAACGAGAGTTTTTCGGTGAGCCATGATCTCACGCTGACCGGTCTTGCTGCAAGCACCACGTATTACTATGTGGTAGAGTCATCCGATGCCTCGGGCAATAAAAGCGTCTCGGCGCAAGGGTCATTCGTGACTTCGGCATCCGCATCGGATACCATGCCGCCGGTTCTTTCCGGTGTTACCGTGAGTGCGATTACCGGCACCAGCGCCCATGTTTTGTGGACAACGGATGAGATGGCAGACAGTACGGTTTGGTACAGCACCACTGCGCCGATTGTAGTTACGGCTACCACGTCTGCAGTGACTTCAGCGAATTTGAGCATTACCCATGATGTTACGCTTTCGGGTCTTGCCCATGGCACCACCTATTACTATATGGCAGGGTCCAAGGATGCATCGGGAAATCTGGCTACTTCGGCACAATATTCTTTCACTACCCTCGGGCAGTAAAAGAGTGCAAATCAAAAACGCCTGAAAAGGCGTTTTTGATTTGGCAAGAAGTTACAGTGTGATCGTGTGCCATGTTTTTCCCTGGCGGAAGAAGATGGCGTTCGGCGCGTCCGGGATCGTAAGGATTTCATCAACCGGGTGAGGATATATCTCTACCGTGCTTCTGCCGCCGCGGCCGTCAAGCTCGGTCAGAAAGATGCCGTCATTGGTGTGTACCGCGATATGCGCATTGTCGCCGTACCACCATGCGGCATCCCGGATAGGGGAAGAAAGCCGGAGGATCTGTTCCTCGGTCCATTTTTTTTGGAACGGCTGATAGCGGTTATCTTCAAGCCAAAGTACTCGCAGTTCCTGTCCCTTGGTAAAGAGTATTTTTTCTCCGATAAGATCGAAGTGAGGGTGTTGGATATTGGTGCGGCCGAGCGTGGCAAATGCGGCCTGCTCGTTTTGATATAAAAAGAGGTTGCCTGCTCCGTCAAGAAGCGCTACGTCTCCGTTTGGCGAGCCCAGAAAGGAAACTGACGGTCCGGCGGCTGGTGGAGCGAGCGGAAGCACCGGATTATCCAATATTTCCGTTTCGCCGCTGACTGGATTGATCCGTTGCAGCTCTCCATTCGAGGTGATTGCATAAATACGCCCGTTTACGACGTCAAATGCGCGCACATGGGACGCGAGCGTGAGTTTGGTTTTGCCGGTGCGTTCGCTCAAGACTCCCTGTTTGGTGAGGGTAAGCCTGGTTTTAATGGGAGACGATGTCGCATTTTTGAGCATATCAAGCTCAAGTGAAGACGAGGTTGCAATGTCTATTCTGTTTTGGAGAAGCAGTATGCTGCGCAGTTCGGTCACGAGGCTGGGTGAAACAGTCATGATCCGCGACCATGGCTGATACCCGGCTTTCTCAATGCGTATCAGGTATGCGCCGGGCGCTATGCCGGTCAGAAGCGCACTGCCTGAAAAAAATGATGTTTCTTTTGTAAGCGCGCCGTTGAGAAAAACACTGATCTGCGGAGTTTTAGATTTGATAAATATGCTCCCGGTCTGTTCCAGAGCTTTTGTTTTGAAATTGATGGTAAGTCCGAGCGAGTAGACCACGATAAGCGGGGCAAGGACGAGAAAGACCACAAGCAGGAAAAAAAATAAAATTCGGCGGGTTCGAAGAGTCATAGGATTTTTGATTCGGCTCCTTCACCATAGCAAAAGATCGGCTACTTGAAAAGAAGCGAGAAATGCGTATGATGGGCACATATGTCAGATTCCTTTATCATACATGGGGGAAAACCTTTGGGCGGAGAGGTTGTAATCAGCGGATCTAAAAACAGCTCTTTTCCTTTGATTGCGGCTTGTTTGATGACCGATGAGCCATGCGTGCTGGAAAATATGCCGCTTATTCAGGATGTGGTAGTTATGGTGGAAATGGTCAAAAAGCTTGGTGCTCGGGTCGAGTGGGATCAAAAAACGCGCGAGCTTATGATCGACGCAAAAGCGCTTTCGAGCTGTTCGCCGGATGCGGCGCTCTCCAGAAAGTTGCGCGGCTCCATAGTACTTGCCGGAGGACTTTTGGGCCGGCTTCGCCGGGCGGAAATTCCGTACCCCGGGGGAGATGCTATCGGCGCGCGTCCGCTGACCGCGCACTTCCGCGCGTTTGAAGAGTTGGGAGCAGTGATCCGTGAAGGCGAGGTTATTGAGATAGACGGCAGCGCATTGGCCGGAAAATCTTTTTTCATGGAAGAGCCCAGCGCCACCGCAACGGAAAATGCCATTCTTTCGGCTGTGCTTGCTCCCGGAAAAACCGTGATCGCGCTTGCGGATTTTGCGCCGCCAATACAGGAATTGATCTCATGCCTGAAGACCATGGGTGCGGATATCCGGATGCATGATCTGCATATTGAAATCAACGGAGTCAAGCGCTTGCATGGGACGCGCTATCGGATCAATCCCGATGAGATTGAAATTTCAAGCTTTGCCGTGCTTGCCGCGGCAACCCGCTCCGAGGTGCTGTTGTCCGGCATTGCCCCGCAGTATCTTGATCCGGTATTTTTGCAGCTGCAAAAAATGGGGGTAGCTTTTGAGCATGGCGCTGCGGACATGAAAATTATGAAGCCGACATCGGGATATAAAAGCTTCAGGATTCAATCGGGATTGTATCCGAAATTGATGCCGGATCATGTGCCGCAGTTTGCCGCGCTTGCCACGCAGGCCGAGGGAACTTCGCTGGTGCATGAATGGATGTATGAAAACCGGCTGCGCTATATTCCGGAGTTGCAGAAAATGGGCGCTACCTGCGAAATTTTGGACCCGCACCGCGCGCTTATTACCGGCCCGGCTGTGCTTGCCGGATGCGAGGTCGAGAGTTTTGATCTGCGCGCCGGCATGGTGCTGGTGATCGCGGCTTTGGTTGCAAATGGCCGTTCTACCATATCGAATGTCGGCCACATTGACCGCGGATATGAGCGGATTGAAGAGCGGCTTCGGCAGATTGGAGCGGATATTGAGAGAGTCACAAAACACGAATCACGTAGCACATAGAACGAAAACAAAAAGTAAGTTAATTTCGTCTTACGTTTTATGTTTTACGTGTATCGTTACTGTTATGTTTGTACGAAAAATAGGCATTGATCTGGGGACGGCAAATACGCTTGTGTTTGTGCCAAAGCGCGGCGTGGTGGTAAATGAGCCGTCAGTGGTGGCCGTGTCTTCCGAAGACAACGCGGTCTTGGCGGTGGGCAATGAGGCGCGCGATATGATTGGGCGCACGCCCGAAACCATCGTGGCGTACCGGCCGCTGCGCGACGGCGTAATCGCGGACTATCGCGTAACCGAGGCCATGCTGCGCTACTTTATCAATAAAGCCTCCGGCTCCATGCGGCTGTTCCGGCCCGATGTGATGATCTCGGTCCCGGCCGGGGTCACGTCTACGGAGCGGCGCGCCGTGATCGAGGCCGCAGTGCATGCCGGGGCAAAAGCGGCGTATGTCGTGAAAGAGCCGGTGCTTGCCGCAATCGGCGCAGGCATACCCATTAACGAGCCGGCCGGGCATATGGTGGTGGATATCGGCGGCGGCACGTCTGATGTTGCCGTGATCTCGCTTGGCGGGATTGTGGCTGCCACGTCCGTAAAAGTCGCGGGCAACAAGCTTGACGCGGCCATTACCGAGTATATCAAGCGCAATTATAATCTTGCCATCGGCGATCGCACTGCGGAGGAAATAAAAATCAAAATCGGGTCCGCAGTACCCAGCGATGACGAGAGTTTAGTCATGGAAATCCGCGGGCGCGACCTCATGAGCGGCCTGCCCAAAACCATCTCGCTCCGCTCTCCGGAAATTACCGCCGCGATCGCGGATGAGCTTGATGAGATCATCCGTGCGATCAAATCGGTTCTGCACGAAACCCCGCCCGAGCTTGCCGCGGATATTATGGATAAAGGCATTGTTATGACCGGCGGCGGCGCGCTTTTGCGCAACATAGACGAACTCGTCCTCCAGGAAACCGGCGTTCCCGCATACATCGCCGAAGAGGCGCTCCTATGCGTAGTCAAAGGCACCGGCATCGCGCTTGAGCACCTCGATGTGTATAAACGGAGTATTATGAGCAAGCGGTAGTTCTGTTGTAGATGTCGAGGGAAGTAAAAAAGCGAGTGAGAATCACTCGCATTCTGGGTCCTCGTAATCATCCTTTTCGCGATCTTGACGGAGCTGCTCCATTGCATCGTCCATAATCTCGTCACACAGTTGCTGTAGCGCCTCTGCGAGAGTCGCAACCTTTTTGTCGGCCACGCGAAGCGCAATCTCGATCGCATCTGCCCACTCATTAAAATCGAGTTGAATGTGTTCAACACTGTCGCTTGCTTCTTGAAGAGGTAGCAGACCTCGGAATGCCCTTACATAGAAATCTGCTGCCGTACATATCCTCTCGCGGGAAAACCTCACTCTTCCGTTCCATGCCGCACGGAATGCGGCTTGGAAGTCGCTCCCTTCTTCCTGAAGAATGCATATGACCTCACTCTCCTCTTTGCCTTTACGAAAAAGTTCAAGCGCTCTCTGTTCAAGAGTTCCTTTTGCTGATTCCACGCTTCACTCCTTTCGTCGTAGCCATATAAAGTTCTTCCTTCATCTTGAAGTTAAGAAGGAAGTGTGTCAAATTGTTACTATGGCTATACTCGGACACGAGCGGCAAGTTGCATATTTGGAGCGGGCGCGGGAAAATGGGAAATTGGCCCATGCCTATCTTTTGTATGGGCCGGAGCGGGTGGGAAAGCTGGCAGTAGCGCAGGAATTTGCAAAGAGGTTGGGAGCGGAGATCGTGCTGATTGACCGCGAGCATACGCTCGTGTCGAAAAAAGACGAGCGCAGGGATATTCCCATTGAGGATATCAGGGAGTTAAAGCGCATGTGGACGCTGACACCGGGCAACGGTGCATGGCGGGTGCTGATCATCAACGATGCGGAACACATGAGCGACCAGGCCGCGAACGCATTTTTGAAGCTGCTTGAGGAGCCGGGAGCTCAAACGGTCATTTTTTTGATCGCATCAAGCCGCGATCTGCTCATGCCCACCATTATTTCCCGCGCCGTGAATATCAGCTTCTCACTGGTGCCTGATGCGGTTTTGCGGGAGTATCTTTTGGGTGTGCACGAAAAAGTTGATTTACTGCTTGCGCTTGCCGGTGGGCGCCCCGGTGTATTGCTGGAGCTTTTATGCGAGCCAGATGTACTTGCAAAAGAAGAAGCATTGCTCCGTGATCTTGCATACTGCCTGGCGCCCGGACGCGCTCCGGAAGTTTTTCAATTAAGTGCACAGATTGCCGGAGACCGTGAAGCGTTTGGACGCCTGATCAGCCATCTCTACGGATTGATGCGCAAAGGGCTGCTCGGACATGTTGCAGACGGGGCGTATTCCACGTATATTGGAAGTATCAAGCATCTTGATCGGATGGCATATATGATTGAGACATCAAATGCCCAGACCCGGCTCGGGCTTGATGCGTTGCTTTTGGCGATGCAAAGAAAATAATTCTAGGAAAGTCCTGAATTCTCTTCATGTCAACGATTAAAACAAGCATCGGAGTCATTTTTGCGCTTGTCGTGATGCTGATTCTCTTTCCGCTATTTTTGTGGATGGCGGGAGTTTCTGTTTTTCCTTTTGGAGGCGGAGGCAGCAGCGGATCCGGAAAGAGCGGCATACTCCTGCGCTCCACGGATGAGGGCGTGCATTGGGACGGCGTTGTGTTTGAACAGGGCAAGGGGATATCTGCTCCGGGCCAGGCGCTGCATGTCGCGTTTGATACGCTTGATCCCGACATCATGTATCTGGGAGCAAAGGCAAACGGCTTGTGGAGAAGCACGGACAGGGGGGCAAACTGGAAAAAAATGAACGATTCGTCCGGATTGCTCCAGCCGGGTGCAGACGTATACCGTATTGCCATGAGCACGTCGAGTCCTGATACTTTATATATCGCGGTGTTTCAGAATAAAAAGGGCAGGGTATTGAGAAGCGACAACCGCGGCGGATCGTTTCGTGAGGTGTACTTTGTGGCCCCGGATAATATTCCCGTATATGATATTTATGTATCGCCGACAGACGTGAACCGCGTTGCGCTTGCAACCGGACAGGGCGGGGTGCTGATCTCGCACAATGGCGGACAGACATGGAAAGTCGCGCATTGGTTTAGCGAGTCTATGGTGCGCGTTGCCGGTAACCCAGGCTTTTTTGCAGAAATGTATGCAGTGGATTCAAGCAGGCGGCTCAAAAAAACATTTGACGAAGGTGAAAATTGGACCGAACTCGATGAGTCCAATAGTGGAAGCGGCAGTATCGGGGGCGGATACCCGGGCGCGCCCGGCGGGTTTAGCGCAATTCCGCCGCCCATCCAAGGGTTTCCGCAGGAGCCGTTCTATTTTGGGGGTTCGGGCGGAGTGGGGTCATTGCGGATAGGGGGCAGCGCATCAGCGGGCCTGCCTGTGGCCATTGAAACGTTTGCCATTGATCCTCGCAATTTTGAGCGTATTTTTATCGGTGCGGTTGAGGGCCTGTACCGGTCGCTTGACGGCGGGTTTATCTGGAATCGCATTGAGACTTTGGTCTATCCCTCTGCAATTACCGTAACCGCAGTTGCCGTACATCCTCAAAAAAGGGGCACTATTTTCGTGGGCATCGGTTCAGAACTCTACCGTACCGACGACGACGGCAAAACATGGAACGTCCGCATGCTTCCCACCAGCCAGCGCATCCGCGGCATTGCTCTCCACCCCCTCTACCCGGATTTCATGTTCACGTTTGTGGGGAAGTAGAGAAGAGGATGTAGCGAAAGAATAATGAAAGAAAAAGGAAGTCGGAAGTACAAAAAATGGCACAATAGCCGATTCAACACTTACTCACGATCGTGAGAAAATGTTGAATATGTCTTTAAGATGGGGTAATGTATAAACTATGATACGCAGGTCTCTTACCAAAGCGGTTCTCGTAAAGTTGGGAGAATTGGGCATGGGGACGCTCGATGCGTTTTTTCCGCCGAATTATTCCTATACCGCGATGTGGCGGCCGTTGCTGGGTTTAGATGCCAAACGAAAACGGAAAGTAAGCCGACAGACAATCGCAACGATTCTTTGGCGCCTTAAATGCGAGGGGCTTGTGGAGCGTACCAAAGGTAAAAAGTCTGGTTGGCTGCTCACGGAAAAAGGCAAGCAGCTTTGCGACACCAGCCAAGAGAAATTAAAAATGCCGCGCAAAGACGGCATGACGCGCCTGGTGGTTTTTGACATCCCAGAGCAGGAACGAAAGAAACGAGACGCGATTCGCGCAGAACTGATAGCTGCACGGTATACCCAACTTCAGAAGAGTGTTTGGATCGGCGCATACCCGCTCCCCGAAGATTTCATAGAATTGATTGACGAGCTTGGACTGGAGCAGAATGTGCATATTTTAAGCGTTGTCGCGCAGGGGACGCTTAAAAAACAATTGAAACAAAAAACCTTGTGAGCAAGAAGTAGTTGATTTCCCAATTCAACACTTTGCTCACGATCGTGGATGAAGTGTTGAATTTGAAAAGTAGCTATGTTGCATGCGCGCGTGAGTTGAGTTATGGAGATGTTTTTGTTACACTATACCTATGCCAGAACTGAAACAAAAATTGGATCGGGTGCTTGAGGGGCTGCGGGAGGAGGTGGCCGGACTTCGGACCGGCCGGGTGACTTCGGCGTTGGTGGAAGACTTGGAGGTGGATTATTACGGAACCAAAACGCCGCTCAAAGCCATTGCGGCGATCTCGACCATGGAGCCGCGGTCTCTTTTGATACAGCCGTGGGACAAAGGGTCTGTTCAGGCGATTGAGAAGGCGATACAATCGTCCACTCTTGGGTTGGCGCCCATTACGGATCGTGATGCGATACGGCTTTCGGTGCCGGCATTGACCGAGGAGCGGCGCAAGGAGCTTGCCAAGGTGCTGGGAAAATTTGTGGAGGAGGCGCGAATCAGGGTGCGCCATATCCGGGATGAGGCGCTGCGCGAGATTGACGGCCGCGAAAAGCAGAAAGAAATCAGCGAGGACGAGAAATTCCGGCAGCGGGCCGAGGCGCAAAAAACGATTGATGAGATGAATAAAAAGATCGAGGACATGGCGGAGGCAAAGGAAAATGAGATTATGAGCGTGTAGGATGACGTAAGACGGTAAAACTATGGAACTATAAAAAAGTCTCCAGTTGCCGTTTTGCGTTTTAACCGTTATATTGTTCGAGTGAAACGAGTACGGCTGGATGAATTTTTGATTGAGCATGGACATGTGGCGGACAAGCGGTCCGCATTTATTGTCGTAACCGAGGGGCGGGTGCTGGTAAACGGGCAAAAGGCGATTTCCCCGGCGCAATTCGTGATTTCTGAAGATCGGGTTGTTGTTCGGGCAGGGAATGGTTTTGTGGGCCGGGGCGCGCTGAAGTTGGACGCGGCGCTTGAAAAATTTGGGATTGATGTTGCCGGCAAGATATGTGCGGATATAGGTGCGGCAACCGGCGGGTTTACCGAAGTGCTGCTGCGCCGGGGTGCGAGAAAAGTGTATGCGATTGATACGGCATTTGGAAAGTTGGTTCCGAAGATCCGAGAGGATAATCGGGTTGTGGTGATGGAGCGTACTGATGTGCGTGATCTGGACAAGTTGCCTGAAGCGGCGGATATTGTTACGATAGACGTATCACTTATCCCGTTGGAGAATATTCTTCCTGCGGTCCGACGGCTTATGACCACAAACGGTTCTGTGGTAGCTTTAGTCAAGCCTCAATACGAGACGCGCGATCAGACGGTTCTGCGCCACGGTATTGTGCGCGATGATGCGGCGCGGGAGCATATTCTTAAAAATCTGCTTTCGTGGGCCGGTGAAAACGGCTGGAAAATTGCAGATCAGATGGAATCTCCGATCCGCGGCGGTAAAGGTAATACCGAGTACCTGATTTGGCTTAAACTTTAGTATCGTGCTACGTGATTCGTGTATTGTGACTTTATGCTTACTTTAATTTTTATTATTATTGCCGTTGGCGTGCTGATTCTGGCGCATGAGTGGGGGCATTTTTTTGTGAGCAGAAAATTAGGCGTCGGGGTTGAAGAATTCGGGTTTGGGTTTCCGCCGCGCCTGATCTCGCGCGTAAAGAACGGTGTGCGCTATTCAATCAATTTGCTGCCATTTGGCGGATTTGTAAAGATTTTCGGGGAACACGGCGAGGGCGAGCAGGATCACCGCAGCTTTGCCTCGCGTCCGGCGTGGCAGCGTGTCGCGATTCTCGGTGCCGGGGTTGGCATGAATCTGGTGCTGGCGTGGGCCGTCTTCAGTATGGGAGCGGCTTTAGGTGTGCCGCAGGCGATTGATCCGGATGTTGCGGTGGGGGCAGGTGCGACAACAGAAGAGCAGATTCCGGTTTCGATTATTGCGGTGATGCCGAATTCCCCGGCCGAACAGGCGGGACTTAAAATGGGGGATCAGATTCATGAGATCAGAACTCCGGAGCTTTCGCTTCGGATCGAGTCTGAGGATGATGTGCGAAATTTTGTTGATGCATATCGCGGCGAGGAGATCACGCTGGTGATCCAGCGCGGAAGCAAAATTCAGGAGGTGAATACCATGCCGCGCAAGGATGCGCCCGAAGGCGAAGGGCCTCTTGGCATTGCTCTGGCGCGCTTGAAAATCGTAGCTTCGCCGTGGTATCTTGCGCCGATTGACGGGTTTATTGTGCTGACACGAAGCATTACCGCAATTGTCGGAGGATTTACTTTTATTGTGAAAGAACTGATACTCGGCCATGCCCAGTCTGTGCCCGTATCAGGGCCTGTGGGCATCTACCGGTATGCGAGCGAGACACAGCAGTTTGGATTTGCTTACTTTCTTCAGTTTGTCGGAATTCTCTCTGTCAATCTTGCGATCTTGAATGTTTTGCCGGTCCCGGCGCTTGACGGCGGACGCATTCTGTTTGTAGTATTGGAAAAAATAAAGCGTAAAAGAGTGGATCCGAACCTTGAAAATAAGATCCATACCGTTGGGTTTGTAGTACTTGTCCTTTTGATGGTAATCGTGACCTATAGGGATATAGCGCATATCTGGTAATAAGTCTAAAGGACATTTTGCTTTT